>CAYJOH010000135.1:0-6754 GCA_964371685.1 uncultured Anaerolineaceae bacterium | reverse complement strand
GAGTCCACGCTGGCGGTGCTCGTGAACCAGGCGCACAACGCGTTCGTCACCGGCCGGGCGCCGGGGCGCCTCGGCAACGCGCACCCCACGATCGTCCCGTACGAGACGTTCCGCACCGCGGACGGCGAGATCGCCGTCGCCGTGGGCAGCGAGCGCCAGTGGCCGCGCCTGTGCGAGGCGCTCGGGCTGCCGGCGCTGGCCGCGGATCCCCGGTTCGCGACCAACGGCGACCGGGTCACCAACCGGGCCGAGCTGCGTCCCATCGTGGCCGAGCGACTCGCCGCCCGCCGCACCGGGGAGTGGCTGGCGATCCTCGACGCCGCCGAGGTCCCGTGCGGCCCGATCAACGACATCCCGGCCGCCTTCGCCTCCCCCCAGGCGCAGGCCCGTGCCATGACCGTGGACCTCGAGCACCCGGTCCTGGGGACGATCCGCCAGGTCGGGCTGCCGTTCGCCCTGTCCGCGACCCCGGCCTCGATCCGCACCGCCCCGCCGCTGCTCGGCGAGCACGGCGGGGAGATCCTGGCGGAGCTCGGCTACCGCCCCGCGGAGATCGCCGCGCTGCGCGCGCAGGGGACCGTGTGACGTGATGCGGAAACGCCGGCGACCGCCCGGGGTGGCGGGCCCCGTCCGGCCCCCCCCCCCCCCCCGGGGGGGGGGGCGGGCCCCCGGCGAGGGGACGGGGATTCGGACCTAGTTCGTCGGGTCGCCGTCGCCGGACTGGAACACGCCCAGCGCGCCGCGCCCCACGAAGTTGAAGGCGTGGGTGACCATCGGGTAGAGGCCGTCCTCGGCCGTCGTGAACTCCACGATCGCGCCCTGGGCCGGCGACAGGTCCACGGCCTGGCTGCCCCAGCCGCCGGCGTTGCCGACCTCGAGCTCGATGCCCTCCTTGATCACCCGGTCGAAGATGGTGCCGACCACGTGGAACGAGCTGTCCACGCTCGGTCCGGCGTCGAGGACGAACACGCGCACCCGCTTGCCGGTCTCGACCTGGATCGGGTTGTCGAGGTACTGGTTGGCGATCCCGTTGAAGACCACGAAGTCGGGCGCCGGGGCGGCCTCGGAGGCCTTGGTCAGCGAGGCCGGCTCGCCCTGGCCACCGAGGTACCACTCGCTCTGGACGAAGGCGAACTCCTGGTCCACCGGGTCCAGCCCGCCCTTGGGCTCCACGATCATCATCCCGTACATGCCGTTCGCGATGTGGTGCAGCGCGGGGGCCGTGCCACAGTGGTACATCCACACGCCGGCGAACTCGGCCTTGTACTCGTACAGCTTCTCCTCGCCCGGGTTGATCGACGTCATCTCGTCGTTCCAGGCAACCATCGAGGAGTGGAAGTCCACGGAGTGGGGGAGCTTGTTGGTGGCCGGGTTCTTGAGATGGATGCGGATCGTGTCCCCGACCTGGACGCGGATCACCGGGCCGGGCACCGTGCCGCCGAACGTCCACACGCTCTGGACGAAGCCGTCCGCCACGGTCATCAGCTTCTCCTCGATGACGAGGTCGACGTCGTGGGTCGTGCCCTCGAGGCGGGCCGGCGCCTTCGGGTCGTGGACGGCGTAGGCGGGGGCGTTGGGGTCCTTCTCGACGTCCGTCGCCGGGGCGGGGCCGCCGTGGTCGCCGCCGGAGCTGCCGGTCTCCGCGTTGCCTTCGACGCTGATCGTGCCGGTCATCCCCGCGTCCGAGTGGCCGGGGATCGAGCACAGGAACGACAGCCCGTTGGCCGGGACGTCGACGACGGCGGAGGCCGACTGCCCGGACTCGGCGACGATCTTCGTCCCGTCCGGGAACGTGACGTCGTGGATGATGGAGCCCGTGTTGGCCAGCTTGACCTCGTACCTGCCCGGCTGCGCGACGGTGAGCGTGGCCGGCGTGAAGCCGAGGTCCACGGACGTGATCTCGAGCGCGCCGAGGACGTCGCCCGAAGCCGGCCCGGTTCCCGGGTCGGCGGACGCGGCGGGTGCCTGGCTCGCGACCGCGCCGGTGCCCGGCGTGCCGGCCGCCGATTCGGGCGCCCACGTCCAGGCCGGTCCGGCGGCGCCGCTGCTGCAGGCAGCCATGACCACGGAGAGCAGCGCCATCGCTGCGAGCAGGCGTCGAGTGCGGTCCATCGCCGTCAATCCTTTCCATGCCCGGCCCCGGTCGTTCCCCGTCGGGGCCTCGCTGCCCCGCTGCCTGGCGTCCCTCTTGCCGCAGGTCGTCACGGGGTCCGGCTAAACTATCACTAACTTACTAGCTATTTGCGTAGGTGACAATGCTCCCGAATGCCGAGGGCCACCCGGCCCGTTCCGTGCCCGTGACGATGGGGCCGGCCGGCGGGCCTCCGCTGGGGCCCGGACCCCGCCGCGCCGACGACCGGCGCGTGGCCGTGGCATCCGTCGTGATCGCCGCGGCGTACCTCGCGGCCGCGGCGCTCGCGGTCGCGCTGTCGGCCATGGCAGCCACGACCCTTGGCTCGTGGCTGCCGCTCCACCTCGCCCTCGCCGGCGGTGCCTCGACCGCCATCGCGGGTGTGATGCCGTTCTTCGTCACGGCCCTGGCCGCCGGCCACCCGGCGGACGCCCGGTTGCGCTGGGCGGCGGTCGCGCTGGTGGCGGCGGGCGCCGGCCTGGTCGCGCTCCGCGGCATCGTCCCGGCGTGGACGACGGCGCCGGTGGTCGGCGGGGCCGTGTACCTGGCCGGGATCGGGACGACGGCGCTCGCCCTGCGGGGCGCCGGGCGGGCCGGGCTGATGGTCCGCCGCCCGATCGTGACCCACGCCTACACCCTGGCCCTCGGCAACGTGGCGATCGGGGCCGGGCTCGGCACGCTGATGGTCGCCGGCTGGCTGCCGGTCCTCGAGCGATGGGCCCTGCTCCGGCCCGCGCACGCGTGGACCAACCTCGTCGGGTTCGTGTCGCTGACGGTGGTGGGGACGCTGCTTCACTTCCTGCCGACCGTGCTCGGGACGAGGATCGTACCGCGCCCCAGCGCGGTCGTGGCGGTGCTGGGAACCGCGATGGGATCGCCGGTGGTGGTCGCCGGGCTCCTGCTGGCCTCGTCGCCGGTCGTGGGCGGGGGAGCGGTCCTCACGCTGGCTGGCGTGGGCGCGCTCGCGGTCGAGGCCGCGCTCGTGGCCCGGGCGCACGGACGCTGGACGACCGACCCGGGCTGGCACCGGTTGACCGGCATCGGGCTGCTCGCGGGCGTGGCCTGGTTCGTGGTCGGGGCCGGGGTCGCGGCCGGACGGCTGCTCATCGTGGGCGCGACGGCTGAGGCCTGGGCCACGCCGCTGGTCGGGGCGCCGCTGGCGCTGGGCTGGGTGGTCCAGGTCCTGATCGCGTCGTGGTCGCACCTGCTGCCGGCGATCGGGCCGGGCGGGCCGCGGGGTCACGCCGCGCGGCGGGTGGTGCTCGGCCGGCTCGCGACGGTAAGGCTCCTCGCGCTCAACGGCGGGACCGCGGTGGTCGCCGTGGGGTGGCCGGCCGGCATCGCGCCGCTGGCGGCGGCCGGGCTGGCGCTGGCGTCCGCCGCGGTCCTCGCGAGCGTCGTCCTCGCGGCGCGCGCGCTCCGGGTGCAGGTCGAAGGCTAGCGACGGCGACCTTGGCCCGGCCGCCGGTCGAGGTCAGTCGACCCGCGCCGTCTCGAGCGCCGCGCGCGTCGCCGGCCCGGCGAGGTCCGCGAGCGTGGAGGCCGCGAACGTCCCGCGGAGCGCCTCCTGGCCCTGGAAGAAGACCTCGTGCACGTCGCAGTGCCCGTCCAGGCCGCACGGCCCGCCCCGCAGCACGCAGCTCCGACGCCGGCTGTCGCCCTCCACCGCCTCGATCACCTCGAGCAGGCTGATCGTCGCCGCATCGCGGGTCAGGCGGTAGCCCCCCGCCCGGCCCGGCGCGGCCTCCACCAGCTCGGCCCGCTGCAGATCGGCAAGGACCTGGGGGAGGAACCGGACGGGGATGTCCATCGCGTCGGCGATCCGGCGCGCCGACAGCAGGCCGTTCCCGGAACCGCGGGCCAGGGCGAGCATGGCGCGCACGGCGTAGTCGCCGCGCTTGGTCAGTTCGAGACGCATCGCGGGGAGTATCGCGCACCTCGCCGATGTGCGATGTTCCCGGCCGTCGCGTTGCCAATAACCTGCGCCTTGACAGTAGCACGAATCTGCGGCAATACTTGTGCGTCACAGGTAGCAAGTAATGCGGCCAGGAGGCCACCGCGGATGCCCCGCCATGCCGTCACCGGTGCCCTCGGCTTCTCTGGCCGCCACATCACGGCCCGCCTCCTCGACCGGGGCGACCACGTGGTCAACCTGACCAACCACCCCGACCGGCCCGACCCCTTCCGGGGACGCGTGCCAAGCGCCCGGCTCGAGTTCGATGACGCCGATGCCTTGGCCGCGAGCCTGCGGGGCGTCGACACGCTGTTCAACACCTATTGGGTCCGGTTCCCGAGCCACGGCGTCACGCACGCCGGCGCCGTGCGCAACTCGCGCTCCCTGTTCGAGGCCGCTCGGGCCGCCGGGGTGCGGCGCATCGTCCACGTGAGCATCGCCAACCCGGACCCGGCGTCGCCGCTCTCCTACTACCGTGGCAAGGCCCAGGTCGAAGCGGCGCTCGCCTCCCTGGGCGTCGGGCACGCCGTCCTGCGACCGGCCGTCCTGTTCGGCGACGAGCCGATCCTCGCCAACTCGATCGCGTGGCTCCTGCGGCGGCTGCCCGTGTTCGCGATCCCCGGTGGAGGCCGCTACGCGATTCAGCCGATCGACGTCGCGGACCTCGCGGACCTCGCGCTGGAGGCCGCGTCCCGCGACGACGACCTGGTATGGGACGCGGCCGGTCCGGAGGTGTTCTCGTTCACTGAGCTCGTCGACGCCATCCGCGATGCGATCGGCAGCCAGGCCCGCCTCGTCCACGTCCCGCCCCGGCTCGCGCTGCTGGCGGCGTGGGGGTTCGGCCGGGTCGTTCGCGACACGGTGCTGACCGCCGAGGAGCTCGAGGGGCTGATGGCCAACCTGCTCGTCAGCCGCGACCTCCCGCGCGGCACGTCGCGCTTCTCGGACTGGCTGGCCACCAGCGGCGCCTGGCTCGGGCGCGAGTACCTGCCGGAGGTCTCGCGCCACTTCGCCGCCCAGCCGGTCTGACCGTCACCGCACAGGCGGGCCGCCGGGCCGCCGGGCGCGGCCGGGCCGCCGGAGTCGAGCCACCGGGGCGCCGGGCCCTCACCCGGTAGACTCTGTGGATGTCCCGCTTCACCTACGGCGGCCAGGCGCTCATCGAGGGGATCATGATGCGCGGCCGGGACGCCATCGCCGTCGCCCTGCGCCACCCCGACGGCCGGATCGTGTTCGAGACCGAGCGCCTGGACTCCGGCTTCCACGGCAACCGCGTGTCGAAGTGGCCGTTCGTCCGTGGCCTGGTGGTGCTGTACGAGACGCTCGTCGTGGGCACCCGCTGGCTGATCCGCTCCGCCGGGCTCCAGGCCGAGGAGGAGGGGGTCGAGATCGGCAAGGGTGCCGTGGCGCTGATGCTGGGCATCACCGCGATCCTCGGCATCGGCCTGTTCTTCCTGCTGCCGCTGGTGGTGGCCACGTTCACCGCCGGCAGCGTCGAGAACGACCTCGTCCAGCACTTCGTCGAGGGCCTGGTCCGGGTCGTGATCTTCATCGGCTACCTGGCCGTGATCGCGCGGACCCCGGACATCGCCCGCGTGTTCCAGTACCACGGCGCCGAGCACATGACGATCCACGCCCTGGAGCACGACGACCCGCTGCGCCCCGAGCACATCCGCAAGTACCCCACCGCCCACCCGCGCTGCGGCACGGAGTTCCTGGTGGTCGTGATCCTGATCTCGATCCTCGCGTTCAGCCTCGTCGGTCGCCAGTCGCCGGTGGTCATGGTCGGCAGCCGGATCCTGCTGATCCCGGTCATCGCCGCCGTCGGCTACGAGCTGCTGCGCCTGGGCGCGCGACACCGGGGCAACCCGGTCGTCCGCGTGATCATGTGGCCCGGCATCCTGGTCCAGATGATCACGACCAAGCAGCCCACCGACGACATGATCGAGGTCGCGATCGTGGCCATGGAGGAGGCGCTCCGCGCGGACGGGGCGGAAGTCCCGGGCGGCGGCCTCGACCTCGAGCGCGCGCCGATGCCCAAGCCCGGCGAGACCGCCGCGGACGTGCGGGCCGCGATGGCGACGACCGCCGCCGAGGGCGAGGTCATCGCGCCCGTGTCGGCGGATCCGCCGCTCCCCGGCTGAGCGCGGCGGTCCCGACGATGTCCGAGATCGACACCCTCGACGCGAAGCTCGCCGGCGTTGCCCGCCAGTACGACGACGTCGCCGCGCAGCTGGCGACCCCGGAGGTCCTCACCGACCCGGCGCAACTCCGGACCCTCGGCCGCGAGCTCGCTCGCCTGGAGCCGGTCGTCGCCGCGTACCGCGAGCTGGGCGACGTGCGCGCGCAGCTCGCGGGTGCCCGCCAGATGCGCGACGTGGAGCACGACGAGGCCATGAAGGACCTCGCGCGCGAGGAGATCGCGGAGCTCGAGGCCCGCGAGACGCGGCTCATCGACGACCTGCGGGTCTCCCTCCTCCCCCGTGACCCCGCCGACGACCGCAACGTCATCGTGGAGATCCGGGCCGGCGCCGGCGGCGAGGAGGCGGCGCTGTTCGCCGCCGAGCTGCTGCGGATGTACACCCGCTACGCGCAGGAGCATCGCTTCGCCACCGACCTGATGAGCCTCAACGAGACCGGCATCGGCGGCATCAAGGAGGCGATCCTGG
>CAYJOH010000134.1:0-6783 GCA_964371685.1 uncultured Anaerolineaceae bacterium | reverse complement strand
CCCAGCGGGTGCCCCAGCGCGATCGCGCCCCCGTTGGGGTTGACGCGCGCGGGGTCCAGGCCCAGCTCGTCCATGCAGGCGACGGACTGGCTCGCGAACGCCTCGTTGATCTCGACCACGTCCAGGTCGTCCACGGCCAGCCCGGCGCGCGCCAGCGCCTTGCGCACGGCGGGGACGGGCCCGATCCCCATCACGTCCGGGTGCACGCCGGCGACCGCGGTGGCCACGATGCGGGCCATCGGCCGCAGGCCCAGCTCGCGCGCACGCTCCGCCTCCACGACCAGCAGCGCGGACGCGCCGTCGTTGATGCCGGAGCTGTTGCCGGCCGTGACCGTGCCGCCGGCCGTGAACGCGGGCCGCAGGGCCGCAAGCGCCTCTGCCGTGCTGTCCGGCCGCGGGTGCTCGTCACCGTCCACGACCGTGACCGCGCCCTTGCGTCCCGGCACGCTCACCGGCACCAGCTGCCCGTCGAACCGGCCGGCCTCGATCGCCGCCAGCGCCCGGCGCTGGCTCTCGAGCGCGAACGCGTCCTGGCGCTCGCGAGCAACCGACCACTCAACGGCGACCCGCTCCGCGGTCTCGCCCAGCGAGATCGGCGGGAAGGTCGCCTGCATCCGCGGGTTCACGAACCGCCAGCCGAGCGTCGTGTCCTCCATCGTCCGCGGGCCGCGGTCATACGGCCCCGCGGCCTTGAGCAGGACGTAGGGCGCGCGCGTCATCGACTCCACGCCGCCGGCCACGAACACCTCGCCATCGCCCGCGCCGATCGCGTGGGCCGCCGCGTTGACCGCCTGCAGCCCGGACCCGCACAGGCGGTTCACGGTCTGCCCCGCCACCTCCACCGGCAGCCCGGCCAGCAGCGCAGCCATGCGGGCGACGTTGCGGTTGTCCTCGCCCGCCTGGTTGGCGCAGCCGAGGATCACGTCCTCGATGAGCGAGGGATCGACCCCGGTCCGGTCCACGATCGCGCGGATCACGAGCGCGGCCAGGTCGTCGGGGCGGACGGCCGCGAGGGCGCCGCCGTAGCGCCCGAACGGGGTGCGCACGGCGTCGACGATCCAGGCCTCGCGGAGGGGGCGGTGCAGGTCTCGGGCCATGCGTCGATTGTGGCACGGGAACCGGGGTCCGGGACCCGGCGTCCGGATGCGCATGTCCGAGCTGCCGTCCCGCCCCGTCGTCGTCCTGGCCCTCGCGGCCGTCCTGTCGCTCGCCGCGTGCGCGGCCGCCACGGGCACGGCGGCACCGTCGGCCGTCGATCCGTCGCCGGCGTCCTCGAACGCCCCGTCGGCTACGCCGACATCCACCCCGGCAGACCCGCTCCCCGCCGACGCGATCGTCCACCCGACCGGCCACACCGACGTCGTGCTCCGGGCGTCCACGCAGGGCGGGTTCGTCCGGATGGAGGTCGTCATGGGCCGGGCGCCGGAGTTCACGCTCTACGGCGATGGACGGGTGCTGCTGCTGCCGGAGGACGTCGACGCGGACCCGGCCGTGCCGCGGCCCCTGCGCGAGGTGCGGCTCACCGAGGACGAGGTCCAGCGGATCCTTGCCTTCGCGCTCACCGAGGGGCGCCTGGGCCTCGCCCGCGACGCATACCCGGGCGGCAACATCGATGCGCCCTCCACCGTGATCGAGATCCACGCGGGCGGCGTGGACAAGACCGTGCTCGTCACCGGGCTCGTCCCGGACCCGGCACCCGGGCCGGACGCCGCCGACCCGGCCGCCTTCGCGTCGCTGCTCACCCGGCTCCGGGCGCTGCCCACGACCGCCGACTACGGGCCGGAGCGCGAGATCGCGATCCTGGCCGAGACCGAGGCCGGGCCCGGCGTCGCCACCGTGCCCTGGCCGTGGCCAGCCCTCGCCCCCGCCGACTTCGCCCAGCCCGCCGACGACGACCCGCTCCCGTTCCCCAGGCGGCTGCTCGAGCCCGCCGAGCGCGACGCGGTGGGCGCCACGGCCGGCGATGGGCCGCTCAGCCTCCAGGGCCCCGACGGCCGGACCTACGTCCTCGTCATCCGGCCCGCGCTGCCCGAGAGATCGCCGCGGCCGGCTGATCGCGGCCGGCTGACCGCCGGGGATCAGCGGGAGGACTCGTCCAGCCAGCCCATGTCGGGCTCGGGCGACACGTCGACCCCGTCGCGCGACGACGTCCAGTCCGCGGCATGCCCGACGGGCGTCGTCCGGCCCGCGCCTGGATGCGCGTCCGCGCGTCGCGCCGCCACGGCCGCCGTGGACCGGTAGAAGCCGGCCAGCGCCTCGTTGAACAGGGCGGGCTTGCGGACCGGCACCTCGTGCCCGCAGTCGGGGGCGACGAACAGCCGGCCGTCGGGGAGCTGGCGGCGAAGACCCCAGGCGTGATCCACGGGCACGAACGGGTCGCGGTCCCCGACCACCACGAGCGTCGGGGCATCGATCCGGCGCAGGTCCGCCGGGCCGAGGAGCTCCTGCGAGGCCACGTCACGTGCGATCGCCGGCAGCAGCCGCTGCCACGCCCCGGGCCCCTGCACCGGATCGTGGCGACGTGACAGCTCCTGCGCCCAGCGCGGGTCGTGGAGCCGGATCCGCTCTGGGTCGAACAGCCGCCGGGCCACGGAGGTACGCGGCTCCCGCTGGGTGCTGACGCCCACCAGCACGAGGGTCCGCAGCCGCTCCGGGTGGCGGACCGCGAACCCCAGCGCCGTGGCCGCCCCCATCGAGAAGCCGAGCAGGTGAAACGTCTCGAGGCCCAGGGCGTCCACGAACGCGGCGAGGTCGTCGATCAGCCAGTCGTACCGGAAGCCGTCGGCGGCGTCCCAGCGCGTGGTCGCGTGGCCGCGGGCGTCGGGCGCGTGGCAGCGGAAGGCCCGCCGGAACAGCGGCAGCTGCGCCGCGAAGTCCTCGCGCCCGGACGAGGTCGCGCCGTGGAGCAGCACGAGCGGCGGCCCGGCGCCCTGCACGACATATCCGATGTCCAGGCCGTTCGCCCGGATGGCCGGCACCGCGCCCCCTCAGCCCGCGGGGGACTCGGGCTTGCCGGCGACGAGCGTCGTCGTGGCCCGCTCGATCCGCAGGTAGCGGCGCCGGTGGTACAGCAGCGGGGGGGCGTCCGGGTGGTCCAGGTGGAGCGCCTCCACGTGGGCCACGTACAGGTAGTGATCGCCGGCCTCGAAGCGGTCCACCACCGCGCACTCCATGGCCGCGATCGCGCCGTCCAGCAGCGGCAGGCCCGTCTCGCCCGGGCGCCACGCCGCGCCGCAGAACGCGTCGCGGTTGGGGGTGACGTTGGCGCCGGCGAAGCAGTCCGACAGCCACTGCTGGTCCTCGTCCAGCACGTTGACCGCGTAGCGGCCGCTCGCCTCGATCGCCGGGACGATGAACCGGCGCCGGTCCAGCGCGATCATCACCAGCGGCGGGTCGAGGCTCACCGATGACAGCGCGTTGACCGTGATGCCCTGGGGCCGGTCCCCGTCGAGGGCCGTCACGACCGTGACGCCGGTCGCGAACTGGCCCATGACCGTGCGGAAGTCGATCGTCGAGACGTTCACGCTGGGAGCATACGGCGGGGCCCCCGCACGCCGCCGTTCGCGGTGGGCGGTGGCGACCCCGGATAATCACAATCGATGGCCGACCTGCCCGACCTCCGGATCGCGCTGACGCCCGAGCTGACGTTCATCCTCACGCTCGGTGTCGCGATCGCGCTTGCGCTTGCGGGGGGCGCGATCGCGACGCGGCTCCGGCAGCCCCCGATCGTCGGGTACCTCGCGGCCGGCGTGATCATCGGGCCGTTCACGCCCGGGTTCGTCGGCGACGTCGAACGCATCTCGGAGCTGGCGGAGCTCGGGGTCGTGCTGCTCCTGTTCGCGCTCGGTGTCGAATTCTCGCTGCACGAGCTGGCGAGGGTGCGCTCGATCGTGATCCCGGGCGCCCTGCTCCAGGTCCTGATCGTGGCGCTGGTCGGGACCCTCGCGGTCCTGGCGCTCGGCCTGCCACCGACGGCAGCGGTCGTGATCGGGGCGGCCGTGTCGATCAGCTCCACCCTGGTCGTGTTCAAGGTCCTGCTCGAGCGGGGTGAGCTGGACAGCCTCCACGGACGCGTGGCGATCGGCTGGATGATCGCGCAGGACCTGGTCGCGATCATCGTGATCGCCATGCTGCCGCCGCTCGCCGGCTCCGACCCGGTGGGCCCGCTCGTCCTGGCGCTGGTGCGGACGGCGCTGTTCCTGGCCCTTGCCTACGTCGTCGGCGCCCGGCTGCTGCCGTGGCTGTTCGGCGCCGTGAGCCGGCTGGGGTCGCCGGAGCTGTTCCTGCTCACGGTGTTCGCGACCGCGCTGCTCACGGCGTTCGTGTCCAGTGCCGTGTTCGGCCTGTCGCTCGCCCTGGGCGCGTTCGTCGCCGGGCTGCTCGTGTCCGAATCCACCCTGTCGCACCAGGCCGCCGGTGCCGTGATCCCGTTCCGTGACCTGTTCGCGGTCCTGTTCTTCGTGTCCGTGGGCATGCTGGTCGACCCGGCGGCGCTCGCGGGTGACGTGCCGGCCCTCGTGCTGCTCGCGATCGTGGCGATTGGGGCGAAGGCCATCACGAGCGCCGTCGCCGGCCGGCTGCTCGGGATGCCGCTGCGGAGCGCCATCCTCCTCGGCGCGACCATCGCCCAGGTGGGCGAGTTCAGCTTCCTCGTGGCCGAAGGCGCCCTCGACCTCGGCATCCTCGACGCCCGGGGCTACAACCTCGTGCTGGCGACGGCGATCGTCAGCATCGTGGCCACGCCGCTGCTGGTGTCCGGGGCGAGCCGCCTCGCGCTGCGGCTGGAGCACACGCGGATCGCCCGGCTGGAGCCCCCGGTCGCCGGGGCGCGATCCGCCGGCCGCGGCGAGCTGGCCACGGGGCCTGACGGGGACGACGGCCGACCCGCGATCGTGGTCCTGGGTGCGGGCCGGGTGGGCCGGGTCGTCGTGGGTGCCGTCCGCGCTCGCGGGTTCCGGTGCGTGGTCGTGGATCGCGACCAGCGCACCCTCGACGAGGTTGCGGGGCTCGGCGCGGGGACCCTGTTCGGCGACGCGGCCAGCGCGGCGATCCTCGCCCGCTGCGGGCTGGATCGCGCCCGGCTGCTGGTCGTCGCGATCGGCGATCCCCTCTCGGCGCGGCTGGCCGTGGAGCGGGCGCGCGCCATCAACCCGGGGCTCACGATCGTGTCGCGGGCGCGAGGGCGGCGCGAGATCGAGCCCCTGTTCGCGATCGGGGTGACCCGCGTGGCCGATCCCGAGGTCGAGGCAGCCCTCGAGCTCGCTCGGGCGGCCCTCCACCGGATGGGCGTGTCGGGGCCGGAGCAGGCGGCGGTCCTGCTGGGGCTCCGGCGGCGCGTCTACGGGCGGAGCCAGCCTGCCGTACCCCCGACCCAGGGCGGGATCCAGGCCAACGATGCGGCGCCGCCGCTCCCGGGCGCCGTCCCGCCCGAGGACTGAAACGTCCCGGCGGGCCTGGGCGTCGGAGGGGCCGTGACCGACACGCTCGATACCGACCTCGCGCCCCTGGTCCTTCCGGCCGCGCCCGCCCCGGTTCGGCTGCGGGCACGGGCCGGGGCGGCCGACGCCGAGGCCGTCGTGCTCGCCGCGTACGAGGCCCACGCCCGGGACCTCAACGCCTTCGCCCGCTCGCTGGTCCGGGAGCGCGAGGCCGCCGAGGACATCGTCGCGGATGCGTTCCTCCGGCTCGTCCGCGAGGTGCACGCCGGCCGGATGCCGGACGACCTGCGCGCCTGGCTATACCGGGTCACGGCGAACCTCGTCCTGTCGCGCGGCCGCCGGATCAGCGTCGCGCGGCGGTTCCTGGAGCGGCTCGTGGACCGGCGGACCGGCGAGTCCCCGGAGGCCCGCCACCTGCGCCTGGACATCCCCTCCAACCTGCGCGAGGCGCTGCTCGCGCTGCCGTCCGACGCCCGGATCGCCGTCGTCATGGCCGCCCGGGGCGCCTCCGGGCGGGAGATCGCCGCGGCCATCGGCCGCAGCGAGGCCGCCACGCGGACGCTCCTGACCCGTGCCCGCCAGCGGGTGCGCGCGAGGCTGGAGGCACCGCGATGACCGCCGCCCACGCCCGGTTCCTGGACCTCGCGGCCGGGGCGCCGGCGTTCCCGCTCGAGCCCGCGGAGGCCCGCGAGCTGCAGGCCCACCTCCGCGCCTGCCCGGACTGCGCCGGACGGGTGGCCCACCTCCGGGCCGACAGCGCGGCGATCGGCCACGCCGATCCCGCCGTCTCGCCCCGACTCCACGACCGCATCCGGGAGGTCGCCGTGACCCCGCCCCGCTCCGGCCCGAGCGCGCTCGGCCTCGTCGTCATCCTCGTCCTGCTGGCCGTCGCCACCGTGGGCGCCTCGATCGGCGTCGGGGCCTTCCTCGCCGCCCGGCCCGGGCCGGCTGCACCCGCGCTCCCCGACCGGGCGGGCGACACGGTCCGCTGGCACACCGACGTGGTGGACCTGGCCGCGGCCGAGTTCTGGATCGACGCCAACGACCTGCGGTTCACCGGCGTGGCGTCCCCGAACCTTCACTCCGATGCCGTCTCCCTCACCGACTGGACGCTCGAGGTCTCGTGGACCGAGCAGGGCGTGGATCAGCGGCTGTTCCTGTACTTCGAGGCCGACCAGGCGGCGTGGTGGATCCGCGAGGTCCGGGTCCGCGACGGGCGGTCGTTCCGCGACGCGGACTGGGCGACCTTCCCCGCCGGCCCGTACGCGAAGACGCCGCTGGGCGCCGTGTTCGAGGGCGATCTCGACCTGGCGGGGACCTCCGCCACCGGACCCGTGCGCCTGCG
>CAYJOH010000133.1:0-6854 GCA_964371685.1 uncultured Anaerolineaceae bacterium | reverse complement strand
GCCCCGGGCGAGGAGTCGGGCACCTTCGGCAGCTTCGTCGAGATCGTCATCGAGGAGTTCAACGAGGACCGCGGCCAGGACGCCACGACCCGCCCCGACTACACGGCATCGGCCAACGACAACGTCATCATCGAGGGCATCGCCGGCACGCCCACGTCACTTGGCTGGGTTGGCTACGCCTTCGCCGAGGAGAACCAGGACCGGGTCAAGCTGCTCGAGGTCGACAACGGCGAGAGTGGCTGCATCGCGCCGACACCCGAGACGATCGCCGCCAACACCTACCCGATCTCGCGCGACCTGTACATCTACGTGAACAAGGCCAAGTCCGACGAGAACGCGGCCGTGAAGGCCTTCGTCGACTACTACATGGCCGACGGCACCATCGCCACGGCCCTCGAGACCGTCCCGTACGTCCCGCTCGCGAGCGACGCGCTCGTGGCGAGCCAGGACACCTGGGCCGCCCAGACCGTCCTCTCGTCGGTGGAGTAGGCCGGTCGCCCTCCCCAGCCCCATCCTCCTCCTCACGGCAGGCCGGGTCAGCTCGGAGACCCGGCCTGCCGTATCCTCGATCCGGAGTCGCGGAAACCCCTACGAGGAGTCATGTCGCAGATGACCTCGCCGCCGATCACCGCGGCAGCCCTGCACGGCGGCAGCGCCCGGCGACGCCGCGAGCGGGCAGTGAGCCTCGTGTTCCTCGCTGCCGCGCTGTCATCGATCGTGATCAGCGCCTTCATCATCTACACACTGGCGTTCGAGGCGATCAAGTTCCTCGGCAGCATCGACCTGTCGCAGCTGCTCGCCGATGGCTGGTTCCCGCGGCGCGGGCAGTTCGACCTCCTCACCGTCCTCCTGGGCTCCGTCCTCGTGGCCGGCGTCGCGATGCTGATCGCGGCCCCCGTCGGGCTGGGGACTGCCATCTTCCTGTCCGAGTACGCTTCGCCGCGGGTGCGCCGCACGGCCAAGCCGGTCCTCGAAATCCTGGCCGGCGTGCCGAGCGTGGTGCTCGGCTTCTTCGCCCTCACCTTCATCAATCCCGAGATCGTCCGGCCCCTGTTCGAGTCCGCGGCCGGCTTCAACCTCCTCGTCGCGGGCATCGGCGTGGGGATCCTGATCGTCCCGCTCGTGGCATCGATCTCCGAGGACGCGATGCGAGCCGTCCCGATGACCCTGCGCGAAGCTTCGTACGGACTGGGCGGCCGCAAGATCACCACCACGCTCCGGGTCGTGTTCCCGGCTGCCGTTTCCGGCATCGTCGCCGCCATGATCATCGGCCTGTCGCGCGCGATCGGCGAGACGATGGTCGTGGCGATCGCGGCCGGCGGCGTGGGCGGCTCGCTGCGGACGGTGGACGTGCTCGGTCCCGGCCAGACGATCACCGCCGCCATGGCCGCCCTCGCGACCGGCAGCGACCAGGTCCGAGGCGAGGATGGAGCGTTCGAGAGCCTGTTCTTCCTGGGCCTGATGCTGTTCGTGATTACGTTCGCCCTGAACCTGCTGGGCGACGTGTTCGTGCGCCGCACCCGCCAGCGGTATTGAGGACAACGATGGCCACCACCTCGGGCCGGGCGATCGCCGTCAGCGTCGGCGCTGGGCTCACACGGACCAGCCGCGACTGGCGCGGCATGCTGTTCCAGGTCCTGCTGGTCCTGTGCCTGCTGTTCGCGCTGAGCGTCCTCGCGTTCCTCATCGTGGACGTCGTCACCGGCGGCTGGCCCGTGGTCCAGGAGCGCGGCGTCGACTTCCTGACCTCCAACCTGTCGAGCCGCGCAACGACGGCAGGTGTGTGGCAGGGAATCTACGGCAGCCTGTTCATCGCGCTGTTCGTGGCCCTGTTCGCGATCCCGATCGGGGTCATGACCGCGGTCTACCTCGAGGAGTACGCGCCCGACAACCGCGCCACGCGGTTCATCAACATCAACATCCGGAACCTCGCGGGCGTCCCCAGCGTGGTCTACGGGCTGCTGGGGCTGGCGGTGTTCGTACCGCTGGTCCAGGGGCTGGCGGGCGGCACCGGGCGGAACGTCGTGTCCGCATCGATCACGCTGGGGGTGCTCGTGCTCCCGATCGTGATCATCACGGCGGCGGAATCGCTGCGGGCAGTGCCCTCCACCCTCCGCGAGGCTGGGTACGGCGTCGGCGCCTCGCGCTGGGAGGTCACGCGCAAGCTCGTGATCCCGGCCGCCGGCCCGGGGATCCTGACCGGGATGATCCTGTCACTCTCGCGCGCCCTTGGCGAGACGGCGCCGCTGATCATCATCGGCGCCAGCTGGACGTTCTTCTCGTCCGGCGACAAGGGCTTCATCGAGCAGCTGTTCGGCAGCTTCACGGCCCTGCCGATCATCGTGTTCGGCTGGGCCTCGAACCCCCAGCAGGCGTTCCGGGAGCTCACGGCGGCCGCGATCATCGTGCTGCTCGTCGTGACCCTGGTGTCCAACGCCATCGCGATCCTCCTCCGCAATCGATACGAGCGTTCGTGGTGACCACCACCGACCGCGATCCGGGAGACGGCCCCATGAGCACCCTGTCCGCGGCGCCCGCCGCCCCTGCCACCGAGGCGCCCACCGTGAGCATCCGCGTCCCGCGCGACGATGAGGCCCCTGCGCCGGCGGGCGACGGGGCAACCAGCGGCGCCGAAGAGCCAGTCGTCCGGTTCGAGAACGTGCACTTCTACTACTCGCAGTTCCGCGCGGTGAAGGACGTGAGCATCGACATCGCGCCGCGGCGGATCACGGCCCTCATCGGGCCGTCGGGTTGCGGCAAGTCCACGCTGCTGCGCACGATCAACCGGATGAACGACCTGATCCCCGGCACGCGCGTCGAGGGGAGGATCACGTACCACGGCATCGACCTCAATGCCAGGGATGTCGACCCGGTCGAGGTCCGTCGCCGGATCGGCATGGTGTTCCAGAAGCCGAATCCGTTCCCGAAATCGATCTACGACAACGTGGCGTTCGGACCGCGGATCACGGGCGCCAGGGGCAACCTCGACGACCTGGTCGAGGACAGTCTCCGCCGCGCCGCGCTGTGGGACGACGTCAAGGACAAGCTCAAGCAGTCCGGGCTGGCGTTGTCCGGCGGCCAGCAACAGCGCCTGTGCATCGCGCGTGCGATCGCCACGAACCCGGACATGATCCTCATGGACGAGCCCTGCTCCGCGCTGGACCCCCGATCGACGCTCCAGATCGAGGAGCTGATGTTCCAGCTCAAGGAGAACTACACGATCATCATCGTGACCCACAACATGCAGCAGGCGGCGCGGGCCTCGGACTACACCGTGTTCATGAACATGGCCGAGGATCGGGCTGGCTACGTCGTCGAGGAGGGTCCGACGCTCGAGATCTTCACCAACCCGAAGAACCAGCTGACCGAGGACTACGTCTCGGGCCGGTTCGGCTGAGCTCGGAGGCACGACGTGGACGACCGACAACACGCTCCCGGACCGCATGTCACCGACGCATTCGGCGGCACCCTCGAGGACCCCGCGAGGACGCAGCCCATCGAACCGCCCGAGCCGACGTTTCCGCCGTCGCACGGGATCCGGTCGTCCTACGACCGCGAGGTCGCCGAGGTCAAGGACAACGTGCTGCGGATGGGCTCGCTGGTCGAGGACCAGATCCGGGCCGCGATCGACGCCCTCGTCGCCCATGACGCGGAAGCGGCGCTCAAGGTCATCATCGACGACCGGCAGGTCAACGAGCTCCAGCGCAAGGCGACGGCGAGGATCGCTGCGGTCATCGCCACCCAGAACCCGGTGGCCCGCGACCTGCGCTACCTGCTGACGCTGGACCACGTGAGCTACGAGCTGGAGCGGATGGGCGACCACGCCGGCTCGGTCGCCAAGCAGGCCCGGAAGCTCGCGCCGCACGCGCCGCTGCGGGACTACGTGATGATGCCGATGCTCGGCGAGCGGGTGGCGCACCTGGTCCACGGGATCGTGCGGGCGCTGGTCGACGTCGACGAGCACGAGGCACGCGCGGTCGCCGCGCTCGACGACGAGGTGGACAAGCTCTATCACCAGATCTTCGACACGGTGCTGGAGCTGATGCGCGAGGACCCGGCCAACGTGGACCCGGGCACCCGGATCCTGTTCGCGTCGCACTATCTCGAGCGGATCGGCGACCGGGTGACCAACATCGCGGAGGACATCGTGTTCCTGTCCTCGGGCGAGGTGGAGGACCTCAATCCGTGATCACGCTGCTCCTGCTGCGCCACGCGCACGCGGGGGACCCGGCGCGCTGGGACGGCGACGACGCGGCGCGTCCGCTGTCCGAGAAGGGACGGCGCCAGGCCGAGCGGCTGGGCCGCCTGCTGGCCGGCACGGACGAGGCGCCTGACCTGCTGATCACGTCGCCCAGGACGCGGGCGGCCGAGACGGCGCAGATCGTCGCCCGGGCGGTGGGGGCGAAGGTCGTGGTGGATGAGCGACTGGCCGGCCCGCTGGACGCAGGCGTGGCCGCCGCGGTGCTGCGCGCGGCGGGCCACGCGCAGCGCCCGTGCCTGGTAGGCCACGACCCGGATTTCAGCGAGCTCCTGGGCGAGCTGCTGGGGATGGGCGAGCTGCCGATGCGCAAAGGCGCGATCGCGCGCGTGGACCTGCCCGGGAGCCGGGTCGTCGCCGGCCAGGGGACGCTGCGCTACCTGCTGCCGCCGGAGCTCGTGCCCGGCCACTGACCCGTCGCCGGCGATGGCGGTCGCCGATGTCCTACAGGCGCGTCCAGCGCCAGCGCATCTCGTGGGTCATGGACGCGCCGGGCTCCAGGACCTCGGGCTCGCCGTTGAACGCGTCCGGGGGGCCGCTCTGCGGCTCGACGCACACGGCGTGCTCCGGCTCCGAGTAGACGACCCACCAGTCGCAGGTCGACGCGATGCCCAGCCGCAGCCGGCCGGGCCACTCGAGCATGGGGTCGTCGCGGACGCCGGTGAAGGCGTCGTCCCAGGGGCCGCGCGGCGGGGGTACGCGCTCGCCGGTGGGCATGCCCTCGCCGTCGCGGACCAGCATCTCGGCCGCCGCGAACGCGAGCCGCACCGGGGCAGCGCCGGGGGCCAGGACCCGGCGGAACCAGGGATGCCAGCCCAGCATCGCGGGCATCGCCTGCGACGCCTCGAGCATCATCGACACCGCGAGGCCGTCCTCGTCCAGCGCGAACCGCTGCGTGACCCGACCCCCGAACGGCCACCGCCCGTCGCCTCCGAGGTCGATCGCGATCGTCCGTGCGTCGAGCACCTGCCACGGCCGGTCGTACGCCGTGCCGTGGATCGCGTGGGGCGGCATGCCCAGCGGCAGCTGGTACGTCCGCCCCCGGAACGCAAACCGCCCATGGCGCACGCGGCCGGCCCACGGCGCCATGGGGTAGCAGCCCCACTGCATCGGGTGGGCCTCGCCCTCGTTGACGAGGAGCTCGTGCCCGGCGACCACCACCGAGGCGAGCCGCCCGCCGTTGCCCGGGCTGACGACGGCGCGCGCGTCGCCCGCGACGAGGACCAGGTCGTCGCTCCCGGCCGGGCGCGTCATCGCCGGCCGCCCGGGACCGTGATGCCGGCGGAACCGGCCTCGCCGTCCCCGTCGAGCGCCGCGGCCTCCACGCACGCCGCGATCACGCCCAGCGTCGCCAGCCGGTCCCACGTCGCGCGGCGCCGGACCGTCCACGCCGCCACGTCCAGCCCGGCGGCGCCCGCGGCCCGCATCGTCGCCGGCGTGATCGCCCCCCAGAGCACCGAGATCCCGTGGCAGCCGAGGGCCACCGCGAGCGAGATCGTCGCCGGGGACAGGTCGTCCGCGTTGAGCCAGCGGGTCCAGCCGGGCAGCCGGTCCGCCATGGCGGCGAGGGTCGGCCCCTCGAACGACGACACGACGGCGCGCGGCGGCGCCTCGCCACGGGCCGCCCGGAGCACGGCCGCGCTCGAATCGCCGTGGTCGTCGCCCTTGAGCTCCACGTCCAGGAACGCCGTGCCCGGGAGGATGCGGAGCACGGCCTCGAGCTCCGGGATGCCGTGCGCCGCCAGCTCGGCCGCCGTCAGTGCCGCCACGCGCGCCGTCCGTCTCTGCACCCGCGCCAGCGTCTCGTCGTGGAGCAGCACCGGCACGCCGTCGCGCGACAGGCGCACGTCGAACTCGACCCCGTCGCAGCCCGGCACGGCCATCGCCGCCACCAGCGCCTCGAGCGTGTTCTCCGGCGCCTGACGCCAGTCCCCGCGGTGGGCGAGGCGGAGCATCAGGCGCCCTCGACCCGGCCGACCCGCACCCGGGCCGCGACGCCCACGTGGTCCGACGGGAACAGCGTCGGGTCGCCCACGGCCGGCCGGTCGAACACGAGCCGCGCCTCCTCGGCCTCGACCGCGCCCCGGAGCCACACGTAGTCGAGGCAGTCGGGCTCGCCGTCGGTGTCCATCGCCGGCGCCTGGAGGCCGCTCGGCCAGGTGACCGCCGGCTCGGCGCCGTTCGCCTCGGCGTGCGCGGACCGGAAGCCCGCCTCGCGCATCCGGGCGTACGCGGGCTCGCGCGGGCCGGCGTTGAAGTCGCCGACCACGATCAGGGCGTCGTGCGGGGGCGCGGCGTCCAGCCACCCGACGAGCGCCTCGACCTGTGCGAGCCGCTCCTCGTGCGCCGCGGGCGGGTGGTGGAGGTGGGTGACCGCGAACGCGAGCAGGCCGCCGCCCGGCAGCGCCAGCCGCACCCGGTGCGCCGCGCGCTCATGCCCGAGGTCGAGGCGTTCGACGTCCGTCGCGGCCAGTGGCGCCTTGAGCAGCAGGCTGTTGCCGTACTCGGGCCGTCCCGCCCAGCCCCGCACCGCCGCGTACCGGCCCTCGCCCGCCGCGCCCAGCAGCCGGTCCTGCTGCATCGGGTAGACGACCTC
>CAYJOH010000132.1:0-6857 GCA_964371685.1 uncultured Anaerolineaceae bacterium | reverse complement strand
GAGGACCCGTCGCTCACCGAGGGCGCCGAGGCGTCCGAGGGCTACGTGGCGACCGTCCTGGGCCTCAAGGGCTGGCCGGTCGCCGCCGAGGCCGGTGCGGTCGCGCGCGCGATCGCGATCCTCGCCGACGTCGTGCGCGACGAGCCCGGCGCGCGGCTCCACCTGACGCACGTGTCCACGGCCGCCGCGCTCGCCCACGTGCGGGCGGCGAAGGCTGCCGGGCTGCCGGTGACCTGCGACGTGACGCCGCACCACCTGGGGTTCACCGACGAGTGGATCGCGGGGTCGCGGCGCTGGGCATGGGAGGCGCTGGACGACGACGGGGCGGCGCGGGACCCGTGGACGGACGGCGCGCTCGTCGCCGCCCCGTTCGACACCGCCCTCCGGGTCAACCCGCCGCTCCGGTCCGCGGAGGACGCGGCCGCCTGCCTCACCGCCCTCGCGGACGGGACCGCGGACGCCGTCGCGACCGACCATGCGCCCCACACCGAGGTGGACAAGCACGTCGAGTTCGGCTGGGCGGCCAACGGGATCAGCGGCATCGAGACGGCGGCCGGGATCGTGCTGGCGGCGGTGGAGGCGGGGCGGCTGCCGCTCGCTCGGGCGATCGAGGCGCTCACGATGGGCCCGGCGCGGGTCCTGGGCGAGGCGGGCGCGCGCGCCGGCGTGAGGCCCGGGCTGCGGGAGGGCGAGCCCGCGGACCTCGTCGTGATCGACCGTGGGGCCGTGTGGGTCGTGGGGCCGGACACGATGCGCTCGAAGGGGCGCAACACGCCGCTCGCCGGGCGGGCCCTGCGCGGGGTGGTCAGGCTCGTGATCGCCGGCGGCCGGGTCGCCCACGAGGAAGGGGCCGCGGTCGCCCACGCCGGCTAGGGTCCGGGCGGTGTCTCGCGGGGGTTCCTCGGCTCGCCGCCGCGCGCGATGACCGTCCCGCTCGCGTCATCGACCACGGCCCACACCACGCGCGGCGCCGCCCCGCCCGCCGGGTAGCGCGCCGCGTGGGCGTCGAGCTCGAGGCCGCGGACGTACCACACCACGGGCGGTGCCTCGCCGGCCCGCGCGAAGACGGCGACCGCCGCCGCCGGATCGATCCGCTCCAGCATCTCCGGCCGCAGGTAGCCCGTCAGGAGCGAGGTCCGGTCAGAGCCCAGCGCCGCCCGGGCCTCAGCGCGCCGCGCTCGCCACGCCGGGTCCGTCCAGTCCACCTCGAGGGCGGGGTCGATGATCATCGTGCGCCGGCGGTACTCGCCGTCGACCCAGGCCACGCGCTCCACGACGAACGCCTCGCCGCAGTGCCGCCCGACGGTCGCGCACGGGGGATCCTCGTCCACGAACCGGCCGAGCAGCGCGACCGCGACCGGCGCCGCCGAGCCGCCCGTCGACGCATCCACGACCTCGTATGGGAGCCGGACGCCGACCGGGACGGTGGGGTGCAGGTGGGCGCCGATCCCGCCGAACCCCGAGCCCGACCCGTACGACGACGAGAACGGCCGGTTGGGGACATCGGCCAGGACCGCGCGCCGCTCGCACAACGCCTCGTACGGCCCGAGGTAGCGGTCCGCGCACTCGGCCGGCAGGTCCTGGATCGTCAGGTAGCCGGCGACGGCGACGACGCCGCCCAGGCCGCCCGAGCGACGCACGTCGAGGGTCTCGGCGACGCCGCGGACCGCCAGGCCGCCGAGCTCATCGGGGAAGTCCGCGACCAGCACCCCGCTGGCGGCGTCCGGGGCGTCCGCGGGTGCCGCGGACGTGCCGGGCGCGGCAGGATCGGTGGTGGGCGCTTCGGCCGCGCGCGGTTGGGCGGCCCTGGGGCCCAGGGAGCCCACCGCGACCACGCCCACGAGCAGCACCAGTGGCAGCGTCATGCTCGCGAGCCGCACGCCTCGGCGGACCGGTGACCGGGGGTTGGTGGGGACGGGCTCGACGATCATCGGGGTCGGGTAACGATACGCGCGTCGTGCGGAACCGGATGTCGACGGCCCAGCCCGCTCCCTGCGTCTTCGCCGGCTACCCCGTCCGCAGGACCGCGCCGCCGCGCGCGATGACCTCGCCCGTCGTGTCGTCCAGCACGATCCAGCGCAGCCGCGGTGGCGACTGGCCCAGCGGGTAGCGCGTCGGGTCGTAGCCGGTCTCGAGGCCGCGGACGTACCACACGAGGCCGGCCGGAGGCCGCGGTGCGAGGGCCTCGGCCGCCGCCGGATCCACCCGTTCGAGCGTCTCCGGGCGCAGCAGCGCGGACACCAGCACCGTGCCGGACCAGCCGATCGCCGCGACCTCGGCGTCGAGCTGGTGGAGGAGCATCCACTCGGTGGGGCTGCCATCGATCCCCTGGTCGAACACCGCACGGCTCGGGAACGCCGCCCCGTCCACCCACGCGACCTGGTCCACCAGGAAGCGGGCCTCGCAGCTGGGTCCGAGCCCCTGGCAGAACTCGCTGTCGGGCTCGAAGCGGCCCACCAGCACGACCGGCACCGGGCCGCCGCCCGCCTCGCGCGTGGTGCCGGCGATCGCGTCCGGGACCCGCACCCCGACCGGGAACCGCGGGTGGAGGTGCACGCCGATCGGGGCGAACACGCCGCCGCCGCTGGTGACCCAGGGCTGCTCGACGAGCATCCCGCGCCGCTCGCACCACGGCCCGAGGCCGTCGGCGGTCTCCTCCGGGCAGCCGTCCGGGGGCGTCAGCACGCCGAGGTACCCGGCCACGGCCAGCATCCGGTCCGGTGCGGCCCTGCCCCGGATCTCCAGCGCCTTGGACACGGAGCGCACGGCGAGGTCGGCTGCGACGGTGGGCCAGGCGGGACCGCCGGCAACCGCGCCCGGCCCCGGGCCGGTGGTTGCGGAGGGCTCCGACGTGACGGCCGGCGCCGGCTCCCGGGTCGCGACACCCGGCGTGGCGGCCCCGGTGGCGGGTCCGTCCTCGGCCGGCCGGCCCAGGACGCCGGCCGCGACCACGCCCACCAGCAGCACCGGCGGCAGGGCCACGCCGAGCCAGCCCGCGGCGCGGCGGAGCGGGGAGCGGGGCCTGGTCGGGACGGGCTCGACGATCATCGGCTGCCCTCGGGTACGCGGCGGCGGGTCCGCCGGATGCACCGGCCCATCCCCGGCCCGGCGGCTCCGCTACCCTGCGAACCATGGCACAGGCGGCCGAATCGGGCAGGATCGTGGAGCGCTCCTTGTGGCAGGCGACGATGCCGCCGATGCCGGATCGGCGGGGCCGCCCGCTGCCGGATGCCGCAGACGTGGTGGTCGTCGGGGGCGGCCTGACCGGGCTGTCGGCCGCACGCCGGGCGGCGGAGCTGGGCGCGAGCGTGGTGCTGCTCGAGGGCGAGCGGATCGGCTGGGGCGCGTCCACGCGCAACGGCGGGATGTGCCACCCGGGCTACAAGCAGGCGCTGCCGGCCCTCGTCCGCGAGCACGGCGAGGCGAAGGCGCATCGCCTGTACCGCGAGACGATCGATGCCTTCGAGCACGTCGCCGAGCTGTGCTCCACCCGGATCGACGCCGACTTCGTGCGATCCGGCCACCTGGCCCTCGCCTACGCGCCCTCGCACGCCTCGGGGTACGCCGCTACCGTCGATGCGCTGCGCGCCGTGGACATGCCCGCGCACGTGGTCGCGCGTGCGGACCTGCGCGAGGAGATCGGCAGCGACGCGTACTTCGGCGGGATCGTCGTGGAGCGGAGCGCCGGGCTGCACCCGGGCAAGCTGGTCGCCGGGCTGGCGGCGCTGGCGGAGGGGGCGGGGGCCGCGCTCCACGAGGAGACGCGCGCGCTGCGGGTGCGGCGGAAGGCGGACGGGCGGAGCGTCGTGGAGACGTCGCGGGGCGCGATCCAGGCCCGCGACGTGATCGTGGGCACGAACGGGTACACCGGGGGACTGACGCCGTCGCTACGGCGCCGGCTGCTGGCGATCAACAGCTACATCGTGGTCACCGAGCCGCTCGCGCCGTCGGTCGCCGCCGAGGTCAGCCCGCGCGGCCGGATGTTCTTCGACTCCAAGAACTTCCTGTACTACTGGCGGCTGACCCCGGACGGCCGGATGCTGTTCGGCGGCCGGGCGAGCATGTGGCCGACGTCGGTGGCGCGGGCGGGCTCGATCCTGCGTCGCGCGATGGTCGGGGTCCACCCGCAGCTGGGGGAGGCGCGGGTCGAGTACGCGTGGGGCGGCAAGGTGGCGTTCACGTTCGACCGGATGCCGCACGTGGGCCGGTCGGACGGCGTGACGTACGCGACCGGCTGCTGCGGCTCCGGGGTGGCGGTCATGCCCTGGCTGGGGACGCGGCTGGCCGAGTGGGTGGGTGGCTCGCCGCCGCCGGAGCTCGCGTCGCTGCGCTTCCCGCTGGTCCCGGCGCCGTACGAGGGCCGCGCCTGGTTCCTGCCGCTGGCCGGCGAGTACTGGAAGGCGAAGGACCGGCTGGCGGCGCGGGAGGCCTCGAAGGCGGGCTGAGGGTGGGCCGGCGGCGGCCGGGGCATCGCGCTCAGTCGGCGCGGTGCATCACCAGGGGCTCCGGGGATCCGGTCGTCGGTGCCGGTCGCGACGCGTGACAGGCGTAGCAGGCGGGGCGGCCCTCGGCGTTGATCGACTGGCAGGCGGGGCAGACCCACCAGGCGTCCGGTCGCTCCGGCTCCAGCCGTTTGCCGGCCTGCCAGCCGAGGACCCGCATCGCGACCACGCCGACCACCGCCAGCGCGATGCCGGTCACCAGCGCGCCCACCGCGTAGGGCATCAGCGGGTCCGCGTTGACCTCGTCCTCGGACTGCCCGGTGTAGGTGCCGATGACCTCGTTGGCCGTGCACACCAGCCGCAGGTCGATGCCCGCCGGCGCGCCGTGCTGCTCCCAGTCGGCGCAGCGCGAGTCGCGGGCGGGGTCGTCGGCGAGGACCGCGGGCGCCAGGGCGAGGACGAGCCACGCGGCGGCGGCCAACGCGAGGAGGCGGCGCATGGCCCCGTTGTACTCGCGGCCGGTGCGCGGTGTCACCCCCCGAAGGTCACCCGGTCGCGAGGCGGCGGAGCGTGGCCAGCAGGTGGTCGATGTCGGCTTCGGTCGTCAGGTAGTTGACGACGCCGGCGCGCAGGTACGTCGAACCGCGGAGGGTCGTGGTCGACAGCCAGCCGTCGCCGGAGGCCTCGAGCGCGGCCGCGAGCCGGTCCTGGTGGGCGTCGAGCTCGGCCGCCGGCATCGCGTGTGCGGCCGCGGCGCCACCAGGCAGATGGCGGAAGCAGACGACGGACAGCTCCGGGTCCTCGGGGAGGGCCTCGAGGTCGTCCGCCTCCCGGCAGCGTGCGGCGAGGTACGCGGCGACGTCGTCGTTGGCCTCGATGAGCCTGCCGAAGCCGGTGGTGCCGAGGTGCTTCCAGCTGGCCCACAGCTTGAGCGCTCGCCAGCGCCGCGTGCCCTCGAAGCCCAGCTTGTAGAAGTTGAGCTGCCCGGCGTGGGCGTCCTGGTGGCCGGCGTCGCCCTCGCCCGCGGGATCGACGTCGCGGTCACCGGCCGGGCCCTCGCCGCCGCGGTAGTACTCGGGCGTGCGGTCGAAGGTCTGGCGGAGGTGGGCGCCGTCGCGCACCAGCAGCGCGCCGACGTCGTAGGCCTGGAAGAACCACTTGTGGGGGTCGATGGTGATCGAGTCGGCGAGGTGGAGGCCCGGGACGCGGTCGCGGTCGCGCGCCGAGAGCCGGGCGGCGCCGCCGTAGGCCGCGTCCACGTGGAGCCACAGGCCCTCGGCTCGGGCGAGGGCGGCCAGCTCCTCGACGAGGTCCACGGAGCCGGTGTTCGTGGAGCCGGCGACGGCGGCGATGGCGACGGGCCGGAGGTTCCTCGCCCGGTCGCGGGCGATCGCATCGGCCACCGGCGCGGCGTGGAGGCGGAACCGGTCGTCGGCGGGGAGGACGACGAGGGTCTCGGGCGGGAAGCCCAGCTCGTCGAGGGCTCGGGCGATCGAGAAGTGGGCCTGGTCGCTGGTGTAGACCCGCGCCCCCTCGAGGGCGACGCCGCGCGGGGGCCGGTCCGCGTTCGTGAGCCGCCGGAGGTGGACGTCGCGGACGAGCGCCATCGCGATGAAGTTGGCCATCACGCCGCCCGAGGCGAGCAGGCCGAAGCTGCCCTCGCCGTAGCCGACGAGGTCGCACAGCCAGCGCACGACCTCCTCCTCGACGAACGCGCCGACCGGCCCCGCGTGCCAGACATCGACGCCCTGGTTGGTCCACTGGGCGAGGACCTCGCCGACGATCGAGGCGACGAGCGGGGGCGGCGTGAAGTAGCTGAGCGCGCGCGGGTGGTAGCTGTTGAGCGTGTGCGGGGCGAGGCGGGTGCGGAACTCATCGAGGACCTGGTTCAGTGGCGCCGGGTCCAGTGGCGCCGGGCCGGGGCCGCCCGCCTCGCCGTAGTAGGCGCCGCGCAGCTCCGCGTAGCCCACGGGCTCGCCCATCGCGCGCTGCATCGCCTGGTCGTAGAGCCAGTCCAGCGAGGCGCGCCAGGTGTCCTCGCCGGCCCGCTGGAGCGCCTCGCGCGAGGCGGCGGCGTCCCGGATGCCGATGAGCTCCGGCTCGGGATGCCAGCGGAACCTGGCGAGGGGATCGGCGGGGTCGTCCATCGCCCGCATGGTAGGGCGCGTCGACGGGTCGCGGACGGGTCCGGGCGGCGCGCCGCCCGGCGCCCCCCCCGCCAGCGCCGGCGCCCCCCGTTTGCGGACAGGCGTAGCGGGCCGCGGGGTCCCGGGAGGGGTGCCTGTCCCGGGCGGTAGTGAGCAGCTCGAGGGTCCGCTTCGGCGTCCGTCATGCGTGGTGCGTATCAGCCGATCGTCTGGATCGTCGAACGGCGAGGTGGTCGGCGATGTTGCGGCTCGCTAAGCCTGGTACGCA
>CAYJOH010000131.1:0-6874 GCA_964371685.1 uncultured Anaerolineaceae bacterium | reverse complement strand
GCGGCCAGCTTGCCGGGGGCTCCCATCACGCAGCCGCCGGGATGGGTCCCGGAGCCACACTGGTAGTAGCCCTCGATCGGCGTCCGGTAGTCGCTCCAGCCGGGCGCCGGCCGGAAGAAGTACATCTGCGGCGCGAGGAACTCGCCGGCGAAGATGTTCCCCTCGGACAGCCCCACCTTCTGCTCGATGTCCAGCGGGGTCACCACCTCGCGGTGGAGGATGAGGTCCGAGAAGCCCGGGAAGAACGATTCCAGCGTGCGCTGGACCGTGTCCCCCAGGTTCTGGCGCTCGGCCTCCCACGAGCTCTCGCGGAGCTGGTACGGCACGTACTGGACGAAGCACGACATGACGTGCTTGCCGGGCGGGGCCATGTCGGGATCGATCGTGGACTGGATCGCGCAGTCGAGGTACGGCCGCTGGCTGTACCAGCCGTACTTGGCGTCGTCGAAGGCGCGCTCGAGGTAGTCGATCGAGGGCCCGATGTTGGTGAACCCGCGGTAGTGGTCCTCGCGCCCGGCCAGCGCCGGGTAGACGGGCAGCCCGTCCAGCGCGAAGTTGACCTTGGCCGAGGTGCCCTGGAACCGGAACCGCCGGATCGCGTCCACGAGGTCGCCCGGCAGCTCCCGCGGATCCACCAGCTCGGTGAACGTGCGCCGCGGGTCCAGCGCGGACACCACGACCGGGGCGTGGAACTCCGAGCCGTCCTGGAGCGCGACCCCGGTGACCCGGCCGTCGCGGGTGATGACGTTCGCCACCGGCGACTCCAGCCGGATCTCCGTCCCCAGCGCGCGCGCCGCGCGGGCCAGCACCTGCGTGAAGCCGCCGTTGCCGCCCTTGTGGAACGACCAGGCGCCGAACTCGCCGTCGTGCTCGCCCAGCAGGTGGTACAGGAGCACCAGGCCGGAGCCCTGCGAGCGAGGGCCCACCTTGGTCCCGATGATCGATGACGAGGCGAGGTACCCCTTGAGGATGTCCGACTCGAAGTAGTCGTCGAGGAAGTCGGCGGCCGAGCCCGTCAGCAGGCGGACCGTGTTGTGGAGCACGTCCTTGGGCAGCGCCCGGAAGCGGGCCCCGAGGCCGGCCAGCGCGAGCAGCTCCTCCGGGTCGTCGCTGAACAGGTTGGGCGGCGGCGCGTCCAGCAGCGGCTTGAGCGCCTGGAGGACCTTGTTCACGTCGTGGTTGAACCGGTCGTACGCGTCCGCATCGTGCGTCGAGTGGCGGGCGATCTCGCGCTGGTTGACCCCGTGGTCCTGGCCCAGCAGCAGGTAGTCGCCGTTCTCCATCGGCGCGAACGTGGACGACATCAGCAGCGGCATGAACCCGTGCTTGACGAGGTCGAGCTCCTGGACGATGTCCGGCCGCAGCAGGGACAGCGCGTAGGAGAACGTCGTGAACGAGAAGCCCGGGTACAGCTCCTCGGTGATGGCCGCGCCGCCCACGAGGTGGCGGCGCTCGAGGACCAGCGTCCGGAGCCCAGCCCTGGCGAGGTAGGCACCGTTGACGAGGCCGTTGTGGCCGCCGCCGACCACGATGGCGTCGTACACGCGGTCAGCCTTCGCGCCCCGGTCGGTCTTCGGGCCGCGGGCAGCCTTGGGGGTTCGATCCTGCTTCGACATCGTCAGGCCGTCTTTCGCTCGGGGTTCCAGAGGGGCAGCCGCGCGGTGTGCGCGGCGACGTGGACGTAGCGGTGGCTGACCGGGATCTCGATGTTGACCCTCGACCCGGGGGCCGCGGACGCCACCGGCACCCGCGCCAGCGCGACGTGGCGCTGGAGCATCGGCGAGTACATGAAGCTCGTCGCGTAGCCGACCTGCGCCCCGTCGTCGTCGTACACGTACATCTCCTCCTGGACCGGCGTGTGGTCCTTGGGCGGGATCAGGCCGGCCTCGTCGTGCACGCGGTCCCAGCCCTGCCAGTCCACGACCAGGCCAGTGAGCCGGAACCGCGACGTGCCGTCGGCCAGCTCGCGGCGGATCGCGTCGCGGCCCACGAATGCCCGCTCGTCGGCCACGACGCCGCGGAGCATCCAGCCCAGCCCCAGCTCGTGCGGGGTGGCCCGGTCGGCGTCCGTCCAGGCGAACCGGCTGGACGCGAAGTCCACGTCCAGCAGCAGGAGCCCGGCCTCGATGCGCGTCATGTACAGCGCCTGGAGCCCGAACGGGAGCACGCCGTGACCCCGGGTCGCCTCCCAGACGGCGTCCCAGACCGGGAGCGCGTCCTCCACCCTCGCCCACACCTCGTACCCCAGGTCGCCGGTGTAGCCCGTGCGCGAGATCGTCACCTCCCGGCCGGCGATGGTCCCCGGCGTGACCCCGAAATAGGGCAGCCGCTCGACGGCCGGCTCGAGCCCGGACAGCAGCCCGCGCGAGCGCGGTCCCTGGAGGGCGAGCACCGCGTACGCGTCCGACACGTCCTCGATCTCGACGTCGTCGCCGCGCCGGACGAGGTCCCGGAGCCAGGCCAGGTTCGGCTCCGCGGCCGTGAGCACGAACTCCCGCGGCCCGTGGCGGAGCAGCACGCCGTCCTCGACGATGAAGCCGCGGTCGTCGCACCAGATCGTGTACTGCGCCTCGCCCGGGGCGAGCGTGCGGGGGTCACGGGCCAGGACGCCGGCCAGGAATCCCTCCGCGCCGGGGCCGGTGAACCGGTACTTGAACAGCGGCGAGGTGTCGAAGATGCCGGCCGCGTTGCGGACGGCGAAGTACTCGAACTTCTCGGACAGCGAGTACTTCTCGGCGGCCAGGTGGCCGGCCCAGTGGCTCCACAGGCCGGTCTCGTTGAGCGGCCCGGTGCGCTCGTGGAACGGTGTCGTCCGGATCATGCGACGCGCTCTGCCTCCCTCGGGTCCGGGGACGGTACCCGACGGGGCGGGCGGCGGTGCGCGCTGTTCTCCGGGACGCACCAGCGATGGACGCGAGCCGCCTGGCGGCGGCCGCGCGAGGGCCGGGTGTTGGCCCGGGCGTCAGGCCGTGACGGTCTCGGCGTGGTCCTCGCGGGCCGGCGCGGACGTGATCCCCCAGCCGCCGAAGATGGCGGTCCCCTCGAGCCGCAGGGTCGGAGCGTCGGGCGTGCGCTCGACCTTCGCTCGGCCGTCGCCCACCCCGCCGATGCCGATCAGCCTGGACTCGACGTTCCACGCCTCGGGCACGACGAGGTTGCCGCCGCCGAACAGCGCGGTGAGGCGGAGCGTGGCGCCCTCGGGATCGAGGACGGCGTCGCGCAGGTCAAGCTCGCCGCCGCCGAACATCGTGGTGACCGTGCCGCCCTTGAAGTGCCCGGACGCGCTGTGGAACTCCAGCGGCCCGAAGCTGGCCACGAGGTCCACCTCGTCCGCGGCAGGATCGGTGGGCGCCACCTCGCGGCGCTTCATCGCCGCGTAGATCATCGCCCCGATCATGAACATGAACCAGCCGAACAGCAGCAAGCTGATCGCGCGCCCGATCGCCTTCATCGTGGACCCCTGGTGCGGTGGCCGGACCCCGCGTCCGCCCGTCCAGCGAGGATGCACCCTGGGCCCGCGCGCGGTCCAGTGCCGAGCGGCCGCCGCGGGCCGGGCATTCGCGCAATCGGCGGCCGTCCTGTACAGTCAGCCCTCTCTCGTGCTCGACGGGCGCGCCGGTCAGCGCCCCGGTCCCACGGACCGCCCGATCCCGATCCCACCCCCAGCGCCCTGACCGGGCCCCGCATGCGTGCGGGAAGGGCCCGTCAGGAGCGTTCCTCCGCATGTCATTCGATGCCCTCGGGCTCTCGCCCGAGCTGCTCCGCGCCGTCGCCGACGAGGGCTACACCGAGCCCACGCCGGTCCAGCGCGAGGCGATCCCCCACGTCCTCGCCCGCCGCGACCTGCTGGCCGGCGCCCAGACCGGGACCGGCAAGACGGCCGCGTTCGTGCTGCCGATCATCCAGGTCCTCCACGACACGCGCGTCGCGCCCGTCCCGGTGACGGGCCCCGCCGCTGCACCGGCACCGGCGGGCCGCGTCGCCCCGGACGCCCGGCGGCGCGGCCGCTTCCACCCGTCGCAGCAGGCCTCGCGTTCCACGCCCGCCACCGCCCGCCCGCCGGTCCGCGTCCTGACTGTCGTCCCGACGCGGGAGCTCGCGATCCAGGTCGAGGAGAGCGTCCGGACGTACGGCGCCCACCGGCCGGTCCGGTCCACCACGATCTACGGCGGGGTCGGGTTCGAGCCGCAGGTTGCCAAGCTGCGCGGCGGCCCCGAGATCGTCGTCGCCACCCCGGGCCGTCTGCTGGACCACGTCACGCAGCGGACCATCGACCTGTCGCGGGTCGAGATCCTCGTCCTCGACGAGGCGGATCGTCTCCTCGACATGGGCTTCATCCGCGACATCCGCCGGATCATCGACCTGCTCCCGGAGCGACGCCAGAACCTGATGTTCTCGGCGACGTTCTCGGACGACGTGCGGGCCCTGGCCGGCGGCATCCTGCGCGACCCGGCGCGCGTCCAGGCGACGCCCCGGAACACCACCGCCGAGCTGGTGGAGCAGGTCGTCATCCCGGTCGACCGCGAGCGGAAGCGCGAGCTGCTCTCGCACCTCGTCGGATCCGGCCGGATCGACCAGGCGCTCGTGTTCACCCGCACCAAACACGGTGCCAACCGCCTCGCGGACCAGCTGGTGAGGGACGGCATCAACGCCGCAGCGATCCACGGCAACAAGAGCCAGTCGCAGCGCGTGAAGGCGCTGGGCGACTTCAAGGCCGGCAAGGTCGCGGTCCTCGTCGCGACGGACATCGCGGCTCGCGGCCTGGACATCGAGCAGCTGCCCCACGTCGTCAACTTCGAGCTGCCGATGGTCCCCGAAGACTACGTCCACCGGATCGGGCGGACGGGACGCGCCGGGACGGACGGCCAGGCCATCTCGCTCGTGTGCGTCGACGAGGCGCCGCTGCTGCGCGACATCCAGTCGATGCTGCGCCGGACGATCCCGTCCGAGGTGATCCCCGGCTTCGAGCCGGATCGCAGCGTGCGGGCCGAGCCGATCCGCCTCCGGTCCACGCCCGCGGAGCGCGCCGCCCACGGCGCGTCCCGTGGCGGCTCCCCGTCCCGCGTCAGCTCATCGTCGTCTCGAGGCGGCTCCCCGTCCCGTGGCGCCCGCCGGCGCGGCGGCCGAGGTCCCGCGCCGGTCCCGGGCAGCACGATCGGCCGGGTGGCCCCCGGCTGGGGCCCCGCCCGGTCCGGCGACGGCCGCGGCGGCCACGGCCACGGCTCGCACGCGGGTGGCCACGGAACGCACGCGGGTGGCCACGCAACGCATCCCGGCACCGAGCGCGCGCTCCCCGGCGAGCGCATCCGGCGGCTCGACCCCCGGGGCTGACCCGCCGCCTACCCCGCCGGGGTGATCCTCGGCACCCGCGAGGACGCGAGGCGCTCCTCGAACCGGCGGGCGGCCGCGTCGAGCTTCTCGAGGTGCTCGGCCAGCCGCCGGCGCGCCACCTCCGCCGTGGCATCGAGGCCGGTCAGCTCGAAGATCCCCCAGTGGCGGAGGATCGGCAGCAGCACCTCGTCGCGGTGCACGCGCAGGTCGTAGATCCCCGCCTTGGCGATCTCGGCCGCCTTGCGCAGGAAGCCCGGGATGCCGGCGCCCGGCATCTCGAACTTGAGGACCTCGTCCACGATCGCGCGCACCGCCGCGGACGGCTCGATGGCCAGCGCGGCCTTGAGGATGTCGCGGTAGAACACCATGTGCAGGTTCTCGTCCGCGGCGATCCGGACCATGATCCGGTCCGCGACCGGATCATCCGAGTACCGGCCGGTGTTGCGGTGCGAGATCCGCGTCGCGAGCTCCTGGAACGCCACGTAGGCGAGGCCGTGGAGCGTGTCCGGCGAGTCGTGGTCGTAGCCCTGCTGGAGCTGGGCCATGCGCCCGCGCTCGAGGAGCATCGGATCGATGTTCCGGGTCACCGTCAGGTAGTCGCGCAGGACGATCGCGTGGCGCCCCTCCTCCGCCGTCCAGCGCCCCACCCAGGTCAGCCAGGCGCCGTCCCCCCGGCCGAACATGCCGTGGATCAGCCGGTGGTAGCTGGGCAGGTTGTCCTCGGTCAGCAGGCCGACCTCGAACGAGGTCTGGGCCACCCCGGTGAGTCGCGGCTGGTCCGGCGTCCAGGGCTCCTTGTCGAAGTCACGTCCCAGGCGGTACGGGATGTACTCGTGCGGGAACCACTCCTGGGCGACCTTGAGGTGCCGATCGAGCAGGCGGCCGGCCTCGGGCTCGAGCTCGGTGAGGAGGCGGCGGTCGAGCGCGGGGACCCCGGACGGGGCGGCTGGCTGGGTCAACGGGTTCCCTCGGCTGGCGGGGCGGGTGGACGGTCGGGCGGCGCCGACCAGGTGCGGATCGTGGCGCCGCCGAGCCCGGGCCCCCGGTTCTCGATGCAGCACTGCAGCCATCGGGCTCGGATCGCGGGACACGCGGGTTCCGGACGCCACGCCGTATCCTTCGCGCCATGTCGCTGTACCGCCTGGACGGGCCGATCGCGGTGGAGACGCCGGTCGTCGTCGCGGCGTTCGACGGCTGGGTGGACGCCGGGGCCGCGGCCACGACCGCGCTGGCCCTCCTGGCGCGCGACGCGGTCACCGTCGCGACGTTCGATGGCGACCAGCTGTTCGACTACCGCGCCCGCCGGCCGACGCTGGACATCGTGGACGGCCGGCTCGCGTCGCTGTCGTGGCCCGAGGTGACCCTGCGCCACGCCCGATTCGGGGGCCGCGACCTCCTGGTCCTCTCGGGCGCGGAGCCGGACGATCGCTGGCGCGCGCTGGGCGACGCCGTCGTCGAGCTGATCCGGCGGCTCGACGCGCGCGGCTGGGTGAGCCTGGGCGCGATCCCTGCCGCCGTGCCCCACACTCGCGCCGTGCCGATC
>CAYJOH010000130.1:0-6895 GCA_964371685.1 uncultured Anaerolineaceae bacterium | reverse complement strand
GCCGGCTCATGCTCCCGCGGCCGCGTCGCTGGGGTGCGCGCGCGTCCGGGCGCTGCGCGAGGTGGTCGCGGAGCTGCCCGAGGCCTGGACGGACGAGGCGACCGTGGCGCGGCTGGTCGCCGAGATCGCGGTGCGGGGGACGGGCCTGGCGGCGGTCTCGGGCGGGCGGCTGGTCGGGTTCCAGGCCGCGACGCTGATCGACGGGCACGGCGGGCGCTGGGCCTACACGCCGGACTTCGCGCACGCCGCGGCGGGCGACCGGGCCGGGCGCATCGTCGAGTCGCTGTACGCGCGGCTGGCGGAGGGCTGGGCGCGGGAGGCCTGTCTCGAGCACGTCGTCACCACGATCGCCGGCGACGACGAGGCCACGCGGACGCTCGTCCGCCTGGGGTTCGGCGAGACGGTCATCGACCTCGTGCGCGACCTCGCCCCCGTGCGCGGCCTGCGCCGGATGCCGGGGCTCGTCGTACGCCGCGCCGGCCCCGACGACGCCGGCGCCGTGGTGGACCTCGACCTCGGGCTCCGGCGCCACCTGGCGGCCTCGCCGATCTTCCTGCGCATGGGGCCGGCCTCGCCGCCGGAGCTCCACCGGCGCGCCCTCTCGGATTCCGCCCAGGCGACGTTCCTCGCGGAGGCGGGCGGCCGCGCCATCGCGATGCTCCGGATCGGACCGTCCGCCACCGACGTGGCGACCATCGTCCGCGACCCTGGCACGGCGAGCATCACCTCGGCGTTCACGGCGCAGGACCGCCGCGGCGACGGGGTGGCGACACACCTGCTGGACGCCGCCCTGGGCTGGGCGCGCGAGGCCGGCTTCGCCCGGGCCGCCGTGGACCACGAGTCCGCCAACGGCGAGGCATTCCGGTTCTGGGGCCGGCACTTCACGCCGGTGGCGGTGTCGCTCGCACGCCGGCTGCCGGCGCGGGTGGCGCCGTAGGTCACGGGGCCGTGGCGGCCCGCCCGCCCTGCTATCCTCGGGGGCGATGGAGCTCATGGGCGTCACGATCCGCACGATCGTCACGGACAACGTCGCGATCCGCTGCGACGGGTGCCGCGAGGTCATCGCCGGCACGCCCTGGCGGGTGAACCTCCTCGACATCGTCGCCCCCGAGGTCGCCGTGGGCTGGACGGAGGCGACGCCGATCAACCCCGGCCCCCACCAGTTCCACTCGGACCCCGCCTGCGTGCGGCGGTGGATGGCGGAGAAGGGCTACTACCTGTGCCGTCGCGGCGAGGTTCGCGAGATCATGCGCCCCGTGCCGCTGCCGCTCGATCCGCCGGCGTGGGGCCTGTGCGACGGCATCCACCACGACGATCACGAGTTCGTCCCCGCCTGAGCGACCACCGGTCGGACCCGGTCCGCGGCGCCCGGGGCCGTCCCGCGAGACCCGTAGCCGCACGTTTGACGACGCTCCTCGGTGCCACCTACACTCGCGCCCGGCGGGTGAGTTGGGGAACCCAGATTTACCAAGGTTTTCGCGCGCCTGTGACCCCTGATCCGGAGGGACCGTGATCGACAACCGGTCGTCGGGCGACCGCAAGCTCCCGGAACGGCTCGCGCTCGGCGAGGCGAGCCGCCTGCTGGGGGTCGACCCGGACACGCTGCGCCGCTGGGCGGACGAGGGCCGCGTGCCCGCGTTCACGACGCCGGGCGGCCACCGGCGGTTCGAGCGCCGGGCGCTGGAGCGGATGATCGCCTCGCGACGGACGGGGCCCGTCGGTGGCCTGGCGGCGTTCGGCGCCACCCAGGACCGCCTCAGCGCCGCCTACCGCCGTCGCTATGGGGACCTCCACGGCGGCGCGGTGCCGGATCCCCGGTCGACGGTGCCCGAGACGGATCGCGAGACGTTCCGCGACACCGGGCGCCGGCTCGTGGACGCGCTCGTCCGGCACCTCGACGAGAGCGGGTCCGCGCGGGCCACCGCGGCCCGCGACGCCGTCGATCTGGCCGCCAACATGGGCGACCGCCTCGCGCGCCACGGCGTGCCGCTGCCCGACGCGGTGGCGATGTTCCTGTCCGCCCGCCGGCCGTTCCTCGCCGAGCTCAACGTGATGGCCCGCCGGCGGGGGGTCGACGGTGGCCGGTTCGGGGCCCTGTGCGACACGACCACCAGCCTGCTCGACCGGCTCCTGCTGGCGTTCGTTGCCGCTCACGCGACGGTGTCGGCGCCGGGCGCGGCAGGGGCGCCGGGCACGGCAGGGGCTCCGGCCGCGGCAGGGCCGCCGGACGCGGCGAACCTGCCGGACCTGCCGGACGCGACGGACGCGGACGCCCGGCCCGCCGGCGACGCGGCACCGTCCGCGCGGCTCCGTCCGGTCGCAGCCGCCCACCCCGGCCAGCGGAAGGCCCGCCCGCCCCGGCCGCGACGATGACGGCCCTGCTGCCCACGCTGACGGCGGTCCTCGCCCTCGTCTTCGCCGTGATGCTGGTGGACCAGTGGCGGGAGCGGCGTCGCGGGTTCCAGCTCGTCTGGGCGTTCGGCATGCTCGCCTATGCGGCCGGCGCCGGCGCCGAGGCGCTGGCGGCGATCGGTGGCTGGAACGAGCTCCTGTACCGCACCTGGTACCTGACCGGTGCGGTCTGGACCGCCGCGTGGCTGGGGCTGGGCACGGCCTTCCTGCTCGGCCGGACCCGGTTCGGCTACACGTACGCGTTCCTGCTCCTGCTGTCGGGCCTGATCGCGCTGATGATCCGCAACGACCCGAGGTACGACGGCGCCGGCCCGCTGCCGCTCCTGTACCTGATCGGGGCCGTGATCCTCGCGCTGGCCATCGGCGTCGAGACATACTTCGGTAACGAGCGCTGGCCGCGGTTCGCCGCCGGCGCGATCGTGGCCACCACCATCCTGTCCGTGGTGCTGATGCTGGTCACCCCGGCCCTGCCGGAGCCCGGGTACGCCCTGAGCCTCGCGACCGGCCAGCCGGTGGGCGACGCGATGCCCGGCCAGCTGCGCCTGCTGACCCCGGTGATGAACGTGCCGGGTGCGCTGACCCTGCTGATCGGTGCCGCCTTCTCGGCCTACGTGTTCATGCCGAAGAAGCGGGTGCTCCCGTACTCGCTCGACGCCGACCAGCCGGGCGACCAGTTCCTGTTCAACCTGCTGATCGCGCCGGTCGCGATCGTCGTCAACCTCGTGGCCTCGCTGCCGGGCGCGCTCCGCGACCTGGCCGCCGGACGACTGCACTCGCGGGTGCCGGCGACGATCCTGATCGCACTCGGCGCGTTCTTCCCCACGATCACCGACAGCCTCACCAGGTTCGGGTCCACGGAGCTGTTCCAGCTGGGCAAGTTCCTGGGCGTGGTGTTCCTGTTCGCCGGCTTCCTCGTCTCGGTCGAGGTGTTCCGCGAGGTCCGGATCCCGTTCACCGGCATCCGCCTCGGGGTGGCCCGCCGGGAGGCCGCCCGGCGCCGGGATGCCGCGGCCGCGGCGATGCACCAGGCGCCGGGCGAACGGGCGGCCGCGGGCACCACGGAGATGCCGGACCCGGCCGGCAGCGCGCCGCCGAGGCGCGATCCCGGTCGCGCCTGACGCGGCCGCGGCCCCGGACCGTCGTGCCGGTGCCGCGCGGCGGCTATCCTCTGGGCCATGGATGGGGCGCCCGCGCGACCGGACGAGGGTCCGGACGGATCCGCGAAGATCAGGGTCCTGCTGGCGGACGACCACGCCGTCGTCCGCCGGGGGCTGCGTGGCTTCTTCGAGCTGCTCGACGACATCGAGATCGTGGGCGAGGCCGAGGACGGGCGGCGGGCCGTGGAGCTGGTCGAGGCGCTCCACCCCGACGTCGTGCTGATGGACCTGCTGATGCCGGTGATGGACGGGATCGCCGCGACGGCCGAGATCAAGGAGCGGTTCGCCGACGTCGAGGTCGTGGCCCTCACCAGCTTCATCGAGGAGGAGCGGGTCACCGCGGCGCTGGAGGCCGGCGCCACGGGCTACCTGCTCAAGGACGCCGACGCCGACGACGTCGCCGTGGCCGTCCGGCGGGCGCACGCCGGCGAGGTCCACCTCGACCCCCAGGTCGCCCGTCTCCTCGCCCGGCGGATCCGCACCCGCCGCGACGACGCCCCGCAGCACGAGCCGCTGACGGACCGCGAGCGCGAGGTGCTGTCCCTGGTCGCCAAGGGCCATTCCAACAAGGAGATCGCGGCCCTGCTCGACATCACGGAACGCACGGCGCGCACCCACGTGTCGAACATCCTGGGCAAGCTCGACCTCGCGAGCCGGACGCAGGCGGCCCTCTGGGCGATCGAGCACCGGCTCGGCTGAGCGCGACGATGGCGAGCGCGACGGCCCTCGACGGGGCCACCCGGCCCTGGACCGCCTCGGGTCCCGAGCACGCCCCGGCGCTGGTGTTCGTCCACGGGACGCGCCTGTCCCGCGGGTACTGGTCGCCGCAGGTCCGGAGGCTGTCGGAGGCATACCGGTGCGTGGTGCTGGACCTGCCGGGGCACGGCGCCCGGGCGGCCGAGCGATTCACCCTCGAGGCCGCCGCCGCGGGGGTCGCCGAGGCGATCGAGGAGGCCGTGCCCGGGGGACGGGCGATCGTCGTGGGACTGTCCCTGGGCGGCTACGTCGCGATCGAGGCGGCGGACCGGTATCCGGACCTGGTCGCGGGGCTCGTGCTGGCGGGCTGCTCCGCCGAGCCCACCGGGCCGGCGGCGGCGACGTTCCGGGCCCTCGCATGGGCCCAGGAGCGGGTGCCACGCCGGGCCCTGCGTGCCGTCAACACGGCGTTCTTCCGGGTCCGCTACCGGGGGCCGGTCGCCGACGCGATCATCTCCGGCGGCTTCTGGTGGGACGGTGGGGCGCAGGCGCTCCGGTCGCTGCTCCCCCGGCGCTTCCTGGAGCGCCTGGGGCGGCTGTGGACGCCGGTCCTGATCCTCAACGGCGCCTTCGATCCCATGTTCGGGCCGGGCGGGGAGCCCTGGGCCGCGGCCTGCCGCAACGGCCGCGCCGAGGTGATCCCGTGGGCCGGCCACCTGTCCAGCATCGACCGCCCGGGCACGTTCTCTGCGCGCGTCGCGGCGTTCGCCCGGTCCGTGACCGCCTCGTCCTGACCCCCCGCCGCGGGGGATCCGAGGGGGCCGCGGGTATACTGGCGGCCTCCACTCCCGACCCGAGAGGTTCGATGCGCGTCCGCAAAGCCGTCTTCCCCGCCGCCGGCTGGGGCACCCGCTTCCTGCCCGTTACGAAGGCGCAGCCGAAGGAGATGCTCCCCCTCGTCGACAAGCCGGTCATCCAGTACGCGGTCGAGGAGGCGGTGGCCGCGGGCATCGAGCAGGTCATCATCGTCACCTCGTCCCAGAAGCGCGCGATCGAGGACCACTTCGACCTCAACTACGAGCTGGAGCACCTGCTCGAGGAGAAGGGGGAGATCGAGAAGCTCCGCCAGGTCCGGCACATCAGCGACCTCGCGCAGATCGCGTACGTGCGGCAGAAGGAGCAGCTTGGCCTGGGGCACGCGGTGCTGATGGCCAAGGACCTCATCGGCCACGAGCCGTTCGCCGTGATCCTTCCGGACGACGTCGTGATCTCGGACCGGCCGTGCATCGGGCAGCTGATCCACGCCTACCACCAGTTCCACGGCTCCGTGGTCGCCGTGATGGAGGTCCCGCCCGAGGACACGCAGCGCTACGGCGTCATCGGCGGCGAGCGGATCGGCGACGGCCCGGACCGCGAACGGACGTACCGCGTGTCGGCGATCGTGGAGAAGCCGGACCCGGACAGCGCGCCGTCGAACCTGGCGGTCATCGGCCGCTACGTGCTGACGCCCAAGATCTTCGACAAGCTGGAGCAGACCCAGCGCGGCGCGGGGGGCGAGATCCAGCTCACGGACGCGATCCAGGCGCTGATGGAGGAGCAGGGCGTCTACGGCTACGCGTTCGAGGGGACGCGCTACGACGCCGGCACCACGATGGGCTGGCTCCAGGCGTCTGTTGAGCTGGCGCTCGCCCGGCAGGACATCGGGATGCCGTTCCGCGAGTACCTCCGCAGCCTCGACATCTGAGGCCCCGGCGCGCCCCGGACCGTGCGCTAGCATTCGGCTGATCGCGGCACCGATCGGACGCCGCAGAGGGGAGACGAGCACACCGTGACCGAGATCGGGAGCACGCTGGGGGGCCGGTACCGCCTCGTGGAGCTCCTCGGGCAGGGCGGGATGGCGACCATCTACCGCGCCCGCGACGCGCAGCTGGAGCGGGACGTCGCCGTCAAGCTCCTGCGGCCCGAGTTCGGCCGCGACCCCGATTTCCTGAGCCGGTTCCGTGACGAGGCCCGTGCCGCGGCCTCGCTCAGCCACCCCAACATCGTCGCCGTCCACGACTTCGGGCAGGACGATTCCGGCCCCTACATCGTCATGGAGCTGGTCGAGGGCCAGGACCTCGCGTCGATCATCCGGGACAACGGCCCGCTGGCCCCGCGCCAGGCCGCGCGCGTGTGCGCCGACGTCGCGAAGGCGCTCCATGCCGCGCACGTCCGGGGGATCGTCCACCGGGACGTGAAGCCGTCGAACGTGCTCGTCGGGCGGGACGGGCGGGTCAAGGTGGCGGACTTCGGGATCGCCCGGGCGCTCACCGAGTCGCAGCTCACGCTGCCGGGCACCACGATGGGCTCGGTCCACTACTTCAGCCCCGAGCAGGCGCGCGGCGAGGTGGCCACGGTCGCCTCGGACGTCTACTCGCTGGGCATCGTCCTGTTCGAGTCGCTCACCGGCCAGCGGCCGTTCTCGGGCGACGGCGCCGCCGCCGTGGCCCTGGCCCGGCTGACCACCACCCCGCCGCGCCCGTCCGCCCTGCGCTCGAACGTCCCCTCGCACCTCGACGCGATCGTGCTGCGCGCGATGGCCCTGGACCCGGTCCAGCGGTTCGCCACGGCGGCCGCCATGGCCAGCGACG
>CAYJOH010000129.1:0-6902 GCA_964371685.1 uncultured Anaerolineaceae bacterium | reverse complement strand
CTGGTTGCCGGTGACGCGGCGCATCCACGGCATCGAGAACGCCGGCATGATCACCATCATCGTGGCCAGGCCGAAGGCGGCGACGAGGATCTGGACGACCGAGTCGACCTTCGCGTTGTACAGGACGACCGTCAGCACGGTCGCCATGAACAGCATGTGGTGGCCGGTCAGGAACACGTACCGCAGCGGCGTCAAGCGGGCGATGATCAGCGAACCGATGACTCCGATGAACATCGCGAACGCAACGTTCTGGGCGACCTCGGGGATGTCGTTGGCGATCGCAGTGATCGCCTCGTTGGTGGGCACGACACCCTCGACGCCGAAGGCGCCGGTGATCAGCGCCCCGAGCGGGTTCAGCGCGCCGATGACGGCGCCGGCGCCGATGCCCAGGATGATGAAGCCCAGCGTGGCCTTCAGCGATCCACCGATGATGTCGCCAAGGCCCTTGCGCGACGCCACGAGGGCGATCAGCGTCATCAGGCCGACGAGGTACGCCGGAACGCCAAAGATGTCGCGGGCGATCCAGTTGATCAGATAGTTCAGCTGGTCCAAGTGGAACAACCTCCTCTTCCCTTCGCCGCCCCGCGGCGAGCCTCCGGCCTCGCTCGGTCAACGGGATCCGGCCGCGAGGGCCGGATCACGGCTTCCCGATGGCCGCTCCCAGCTTCTCGACCATCTCTCGCAGGTCGATGAAGTTGGAGATCGTCACGATCCTCGGCTTGACCCCTGCGAGTTGCTGGGCGAGCTCCTCGGAGGTGAGGATCAGGTCGGCGGTCGGCGCGAGGGCGCGTGCCGTCCCAATATCGGCGACCTCGAGGTCGGCTTGGAGGCCGAGCTCCTTGAGGGCCTTCTCGGCCTGCATCCGGAGGATGAGGCCAGAACCGAGGCCCATGCCGCAGACCGCCAGGATCTTCACGGCGATTGCATCCCTCCTTTCAGCGGGTCACGCCGAGCGTTCGGTGTGACCTCCTGTGGGCGCCGCATCCGGCGCGTTGTCCGGTCGCCCGGCCGCGCCGCCCTCGTAGGCAGCGATGAGCGACCGGACGGTCCCCGAGTCCTCCGACCGGAGCAGCGCGGCGCGCCGATCCTCGTCGGTGAGGAAGTCCGCGAGTGTTGCCAGGGCGGAGACATGACCTTCGTCGTCGGGTGCGGCCAGGCCCACCACGAGCGACACGGGGTCATTCGTCCGATGGCCGAACTCGACCGGCTGGGCGAGCGTAACCAGGCACATGCCGGCCCGTCGCACGGCCGGCGACGGGCGCGAGTGGGCGAGCGCGATCCCGGGCGCGATGACGATGTACGGGCCCAGCGTCTCGACGGTCGAGATCATCTCGTCGGTGTAGGCATCGGTGGTGGCGCCACTGGCGACCAGGGCATCGCCCGCCGCTCGGACCGCCGCGCGCCAGTCCGCGACTCGCGCGCCGATCCGGATCGCGGAATCGGGAAGCAGGCTCGCCAGCGAGCTCCCGGCACCGGGCGACGGTTGCGCGTCCATCCCACCTCGGACTATACATGGCGATGGGTCGCCGATACCCGAGCATCATGGGTCTGGCGATCGTGCGTAAGGTGCGAACGGACCCAACCGGGGCAGACCGCATGCCGGGTCAGGCGGGGCCGGACGGAGGTGAGGCGTGTCGATGCGCCAGTTCGCCGGGGTGGCCGCGTCGGCGGGGGTGGCCACCGGGCCGTGGGTGCGCATCGCCGCCCAGGCCGGCCCGAGCGGTCGCCGGATCGACGCCACCGAGGCCGAGGCGGAGATCGCGCGTCTCGAGGTCGCGGCTGCCGCCGCGGCGGACGAGCTGGATGCGCTCGCGGCCCGCGTGACGGCCGATGGGCACCCGGGGGAGGGCGCAATCTTCGGTGCCCAGGCCGCGATGGCCCGCGACCCTGCCCTGACGGCGCTGGCCGCGGACCGGGTCCACGAGGGCCACGACGCGATCGGGGCGATCCAGGCCGCCGGCAACGACCTCGCCGACCAGCTGCGGGCCCTCGGCGACGAGCTGCTGTCCGCGCGCGCCGCGGATATCGAGGATGTCGCGGGGCGGATCGCCGGCCGGCTGTCCGGTGGCACGGGGCCGGGTCCGACGCTCGACGAGCCGGCGATCGTCGTGGCCGCGGATCTCACCCCGTCGGTGACGGCGACCCTCCCGCGCGACCGCCTGCTCGGGCTGGCGCTCGAGGCAGGATCGCCGACCGCGCACGCTGCGATCCTCGCCCGCGCCTACGGCATCCCGGCCGTCGTCGGGGTCACCGGGCTCCTGGCCGGGCTCGACGACCTCGTGGCCGGAACCGGGGCGGGTGGCGCCGGAGCGGATAGGTCCGGCGCGGCCGCAGGGACGGGCGCGCTGTGGATCGACGGCGGATCGGGCGAGGTCGTGCTCGACCCGGATTCGTCGACCGCGGCACGCTTCGCGGCCCGGCGCCGCGACGCCGACGAGGCCTCACAGACGGCACTTGCCGAGGCCGGCCTGCCCGTGATGACGCGCGACGGAACGACCATCTCGCTGCTCGCGAACATCGGCACGCCCGAAGAGGCGGACCGGGCGGTCGCGCTGGGCGCGCACGGCGTGGGGCTGTTCCGCACCGAGTTCCTGTTCATCGAGCGGCCGCAGCCCCCGACCGAGGACGAGCAGCTGGCCGCCTACCGCGCCGTGGCGGACGCATTCCGGCCCCACCCGGTGACGATCCGCCTCCTGGACGTGGGCGGCGACAAGCCGATCCCGTACCTCGCGATCCCGGCCGAGGCCAACCCGTTCCTCGGTGTCCGAGCGCTCCGCCTGGCCCCCGAGCGGCCCGACCTGTTCGTCACCCAGCTCCGCGCCGCGATGCGGGCCGCCGCGCCGGGCGGGGATGGCGCGGCCCCGACGGTCAAGGTCATGGCGCCGATGGTCGCCGACGCCGGGGACGCGGACCTCCTGCTCCAGCTGGCCGCTCGCGCGCGGGCGGAGCTCGAGGCGGAGCGCCTGCCGCACGGGCCGGTCGTCCTCGGCGTGATGCTGGAGATCCCCGGTGCCGTCCTGGTCGGCGACAGCTATCTCGGCCGGCTGGGCTTCGCCAGCCTCGGCACCAACGACCTGCTCCAGTACACGCTTGCGGTGGATCGCGGGAACCCGGCGCTCGGCCGCTACCAGGACTCGATGCACCCGGCGCTCCTGCGGCTCGTCCGGGAGGCGGTGGAGCGGTCGGCGCGGGCCGGCGTGGAGCTGTCCGTGTGCGGCGAGATGGCGGGTGACCCCGTGGCAGCGCTCGCGCTCGTGGGGCTCGGCATCCGGCATCTGAGCATGGCCAGCGGGAGCCTGGCCGTCGTCCGCCGGTCGATCCGGTCGGTCGACCTCGCGACGCTCCAGCGTGCGGCGGTGGCGGCGCTGGACGAGCCATCGGCGGCCGAGGTCCGGCGCCGGTTCGAGGGGCTCGCGGTCGCCACCTGACGGACCGGCGGTCGACCTATCCCTCGGCCGCCTCGCCGAGCCCGGAGTCGACGAGATCGCGCAACGCCGCGAGCGCCGCGTCCTCGTCGGGTCCATCGGCCGTGATGCGAACACGGTGCCCGCTGAGCACCCCGATCGTGAGCAGGAACAGGATGGACTTGGCATCGACGGCACGCGAGCCGCGATCCAGGTTCTCGATCGTGATCCTCGACTGGAAGCCGGCCGCCGTCGTCACGAACGTGGTCGCTGGTCGCGCATGCAGGCCGCTGGGGTTCTGGATGCGCAGTTCGATGCTGGGCATGACGACAGCCTAGCGCGACACCAAGGCACCAGGGGCGGCCCGTGGGTCCGCCCACGCGGGCGCGACCCGGACCGCTGGCCCGGCGGGACGTCCGGCACTGGGCCCGGCCGCGGCGATCGCGGACACTCGGGGCCCAGGCTCGACGGGCGCTGCCACCATGGAGGTCGCCATGACATCGATCACACCGGTCGCCAGCCACGGGTCCGAGTACCTGCGGATGCTCGACGCGAAGGACGAGGTGGGCATCCGCGCGCTGCTGACCGACGATGCCCAGCACGTGGACGAGATCACGCGCCAGTGGCAGCGCGGCCCCACCGCGATCGGCGCGGCCCTGCGGGCGATCTTCTCGCGGGTCAGCGACGTGCAGTCGACGGCGACCGACGTGCACGTCGTGCGCTGGGGCGACGTGGAGGTGGAGACGTTCGTGCTCCACCAGGTCTACGAGCTCGACGGCGTCACGACCCGGATCATTTCGCCGACCACGCTGATCTGGCGCCGCACACCGGACGGCTGGCGGCTGGCGCTGATCCAGTCGATCCCGACCGGCGGCGAGTAGCCGGACGGCGGGCCTCGAGGATCCTGCATGCCCATGTCACCCTGGAGCCCGCAGGCGATCGACCGCCACGCGTCGGGCGCGAACCGGCCCGTTCGCCGCGGCGCGGGCGCCGGGGTCGCAGCACTCGCGGCCTGGGCGGCCGCGGGCACCGCGCTCGGGATGGCCGCCGTGTTCGTGGACACGGATCTCGACACCGCGGGGCTCGCGCTGGGCGCCGGCGTCACGGTCGCCGTCGTGGGAGCGGCCGTCGTCGCCGCCCGGTTCGGGGGATCGGGGATGCGGGCGCTCGCCTGGCTCGTTGCCGGCACCACGGGGACGGCCGCCGGTGCGGGTCTCGCGCCAGCCCAGCTCGTGCAGGCCGGCGTCTCGACCTCGGTCGTCGTGGGCGCCGTGTCGCTGGTCTCGGGGCTCGTCCTGCTGGGGCTCGGGCTCGCGGCCGTCCTCCGGGCCCTGTACGGATGGTGGCGGCTGCTCGCGCTGCCGGTCGCGTTCGTCGTCCTCCAGCTCGGCGTGCTGCCGCTCACGATGGCGGTGATCGGGACGCATCCCGTCCCCGGGCCGTTCCTCACGCCGGTCCCCGACGGTGCCGAACGGGTGACGTTCGTGGCGGCCGATGGCGTGCCGCTGGTCGCCTGGTACACGCCCTCCCGGAACCACGCGGCGGTCGTGCTGCTCCACGGCGCCGGCGGCTCCAAGGCGGACACCCGCGAGCACGCGGCCGTCATCGCGGCGGGCGGCTACGGGGTGCTCGCGCTGGATGCGCGCGGTGGCGGGGAGAGCGGCGGCCACGGGATGCTGTGGGGCTGGCACGGCCCGACGGATATCGCCGCCGCGATCGACTGGCTGGCGGCCCGCCCGGACGTGGATCCGGCGCGGATCGGCGTGGTGGGGGAGTCGATGGGCGGCGAGCAGGCGATCACCGCGGCCGTCGGGGACGCCCGGATCCGGGCGGTCGTCGCGGAGGGGGCGAGCTCGCGCGTGCCGGGCGACGAGGCCGGCCTGGCCCTCGACATCCCGGGGCTGATCCAGCGCGCCTACTACCCGATCATGTGGGGCGCCGCGGACCTGATGTCCGTCGCCTCGGCGCCGGCGCCGCTCGCCGAGCTGGTGACGCGGCTGGGCGACCGCCGCCTGCTGCTGATCTCGTCCGACGACCCCGCCGACAAGGCGGCCGGTCCGCACATCCGCGACGCGGCCCCGGCCACGGTGGAGCTGTGGGAGCCCGCGGACACGGGCCACACGCAGGCGCTCGCGCGGCACCGCGAGGAGTGGGTCCGGCGCGTGCTGTCGTTCCTCGACGCGGAGCTGTGACCGCAGGCGACGGGTATTGGGCGCCGGGTGCATGATGCGGTGGCAACGCAGCAGTGCCATGCCAGCGGGAGGTCACGTCACGGTGGACAAGAAGGCCAAGACGCCGAAGAAGCCCAAGACCGCGAAGAAGGGCTCGAAGACCACGTAGCGCCCCACCGCGGGGCACACCCGCGGAGGTGAACCATGCGAAGGGCCGTGGCCCTGCTGGTCGTCCTCCTGCTAGTGCTGGGCGGCTGGCTGGTCGTCGATGCGAGGATCCGCGGCTACCTGTTCGGGCGCCTGGCCGCCGCGAACGGGGAGTGGTCCGCGGCATTCAGCCACTACGCAGACGCCTGGGATGCGGACCGCGGGTTCCTCGACGTAGAGGCGCGGACGGCCGAGGCAGGCGCTCGGCTGCAGGCCGCGGTCCCGCTCGACGACCTTGCGCTCGAGGTCCGCCTGCTCCGCTGGCTTGCCGCGGCCAGCCTGCCGGACGCGCTGACGTCGGCGCTCAACCGAAGTCGAGTCGAGATCGTCCCGCCTGATGCCGGCCCGGCGTTCGTGATCGGCCGCTACGAGGTCGTCAACGCCCAGTACCGGCAATTCGTGGCGGCAACGGGCCACCTCCCGCCCGCACATTGGCCGGGGCGTGCTCCCGCCTCCGCCTGGACGCAGCTTCCCGTCGTGGGCGTCAGCTGGCAGGACGCGTTCGCCTACTGCGCCTGGGCAGGCGGCCGGCTTCCGAGCGAGGAGGAGTGGCAGACGGCCTGCGCCGGACCCGAGGCGCTCGCCTATCCCTGGGGCGATGACTGGTTGCGCCCGGCGACGACCGGCCGCCTGCACCCGTCGGTCGGCGTCCTGTCGCTCGATGCGTCCTGGAGCGCGCTGCTCGCCGATGGCTCGGACGTCCTGCTTCCCATCGGAAGCGCCTGCGAGGCGGCGAGCGCGTACGGCGTCCAGGACCTGGTCGGCGGCGTGACCGAGTGGACTGCCGGACCGGCCGATCCGAACCGGCCGCTCCGCGGCAGCAGCTGGCTCGACCGATGGGGCCGTGCAGACTGGCTGGCCGATCAGAGCCGGTGCGCGGCACGCGACAGCTCCCACGGCGCGTTCCACGCCGACGTCGGGTTCAGGTGCGCGTTCGGGGGCGGTTGAATCCGGCTATCGTGCACATGGCCCGGCGCCGCCCCGATACTGGGTCGCATGAAGCCCTTCCGGTTCCTTGCCGATCCCGGCGACATCGCCGACGGCCCGTCGCTCACGGCCGCCGCGCGGCGCGCCGAGTCGATCGGCTATGCCGTGCTGGTCTACGCGGATCACGTCGTGA
>CAYJOH010000128.1:0-6910 GCA_964371685.1 uncultured Anaerolineaceae bacterium | reverse complement strand
GGCGCTCGTGGGGTCGAGCGCCGCGCGCGGCTCGGCCTCTCCGGCCCTCGGGCTCGTCGTGGGCGGCGTGTTCGTCGTGACCGAGCGCGCGGCGGCCGGCTACCTCGCGACGGCCGCGCGTCGGCGTGCCGGCGCGGGCGCGGTCCGGCTGTGGACCGCCGTGGCGGCCACCGCCCTGCTCGCGTCGGCGATCCTGGTCTCGGGGGTGGGTGCCATCGGTGGGGCGGCCCGCGAGGCCTCGTCCGTCGTCGCCGGCGTGGTCGCGCTCCTCGCGGCGGTCGGGTACCTCGTCGCATTCGTCCCGCCCGCAGGCCTCCGCGGCACGTGGCAGGCGCAGACGGCGTACCAGGGCCTGCGCGACCTGCTGGCCGTGAAGGCCGACGCCGCGCCCGAGATCTGGCGGCGCTTCCTGGAGATCGGGACGGCCGCGACCGGGGCGCGCGGCGCCCTCGTCATCGTGGGCGCGGCGCCCGACGTCGATCGGGTCGCCATGGCCATCGGGCTCGACGAGGCACTCATCGGACAGCCGACCGCACGGCCACGCCCGTCCCCCGCCGACCGCGAGGTCCCGCTCGACGAGCTGGGTGCCTCGGACGGCCTCGCGCGCGCTGCGGACGCGGCCCGCGCGATCGGGTGCCGCTTCGTGCGCACCGTCCCGCTGGGTGACGAGGCGGATGCCCCGGCCCTCGTGCTGTTCGACAGCCACCGCAGCCTGTTCGGCGAGGAGGACGGGCGGCTGCTGGCGGCGCTCGGGCAGCAGGCGGCCGGCCTCGTCGAGCACCAGGCCGCCCTCGCGGCCCAGGAGCGCCTGACGGCGCAGCTCGGCCAGACGGTGGAGGCGCTCCGGTCCGCGAGCCAGGCGAAGAGCGACTTCCTCGCCAGCATGAGCCACGAGCTCCGCACCCCGCTCAACGCGATCATCGGGTTCAGCGACCTGATGCGCCGGGAGGCCGTGGACGACGATCCCAACGTGCCCGTGCCGCTCGAGTGGGTCGATCACGTCCGGCGCGCCGGGGGTCACCTCCTGGAGCTCGTGAACGACGTCCTCGACCTGTCCAAGGTCGAGGCGGGCCGGCTGGAGCTCCACCGGGAGCCGATCGAGGTCCTGGGATCGGTCGCCGAGTCGGTGGCGGGCCTCCGCCCGCTGGCGGACCGCAAGGGCCACGCGATCGAGCTGGGCATTCCGGCCGGGATCCACGTGAGCGCCGACCGTGGGCGGCTGCGCCAGATCCTGTACAACCTCCTGTCCAACGCGATCAAGTTCACGCCCGACGGCGGCCGGATCGTGGTCGAGGGCGTGGTGCGCGGGGACGAGGTCCACCTCGCCGTCGTCGACAGCGGGATCGGGATCGGGCCGGACGACCAGGCCGCGGTGTTCGAGGAGTTCCGCCAGGTCGGGGGCGGCAGCCAGCGGTCGGAGGGGACCGGCCTGGGGCTGGCGCTCACCCGCCGGCTCGTCGAGGCGCACGACGGCCGCATGGAGCTGGACTCGACGCCCGGGCTCGGCAGCCGGTTCACCGCCGTCCTCCGGCGCGCGGAGCCACCGGTCCCGGCGGGGGCCGCCAGCACGGGCCCGGGGACGGACGTCGCCCGCCCGGCCGGACGACCCGGCGCCGTGCTCCTCGTCGAAGACGACCCCAGCGCCGTCCGCCTGCTGCGGGCCTACCTCGAGCCGGAGGGCTACGCGGTCCGGGTGGCCGCCGACGGCGAGCAGGCCCTCGAGGCCGCCAGGGCCGAGCGGCCGACGGCGATCCTGCTCGACGTCCTCCTGCCCGGGATCGACGGCTGGGAGGTCCTCCGCCAGGTCAAGGGCGACCCGCAGCTCCGCGACATCCCGGTCGTCATCGTGACCGTCGTCGACGAGAAGGAGGTCGGTCTCGCGCTCGGGGCGGTCGACTACCTGATCAAGCCGATCGACCGCGACGCGCTGCTGGCGTCGCTCGCCCGGCTGGCGGTCACCTCGATGGCGTCCGCCCGGACGGTGCGCATCCTGGCCGTCGACGACGAGCCGGCGGCCCTCGAGGCGATCGAGGCGGCCTTGCGGCCGGCCGGATACGACGTGCTCCGCGCCGACGGCGGACGGGCCGGCGTGGACCGCGCGCGCGACGAGCGACCCGACATCGTGATCTGCGACCTCGTCATGCCCGACCTCGACGGCTTCGGGGTCGTCGGGGAGCTCAAGGCCGACCCCGCCACGGCCGGCATCCCGATCATCATCCTCACGGCGCACGACCTGTCGGCGGCCGACAAGCACCGGCTCAACGGCAAGGTCCTGGGCGTCGTGTCGAAGGGCCCGGACGCGGAGGCGGGGCTGCGGGCGTGGCTCGTCCGCGCGGACGTCGCGTCGTGAGCGACCGCCCGGGCCCCGGCCCGCGGGTCCTGCTGGTCGAGGACGAGCCGGTCAACCGGGCGCTGATCCGGGCGATGATCGAGCGGGCCAACCGGCCCCGGCTCCGGGGCGTCGAGCTCCTGGAGGCGGCGTCGATCGCCGAGGCACGCGCAGCGCTCGCCGCCCGCCCGATCGACATCCTGCTCCTCGACGTCCGCCTGCCCGACGGCAACGGGTTCGACCTCGTGGCCGAGCTGCGCGCCGCCGGCGGTCTCGCGGGCACCCGGGTCATCATCGTGAGCGCGAGCGTCCTCGCCAGCGAGCGTGCCGTCGCGGTGGCGAGCGGCGCCGAGGCGTTCCTGGCCAAGCCGTTCCTCGCCGCCGAGCTGCTCGACCTGCTGGAGCGCCAGGCGCCACCCGGCGACTGACCCTGGCCGCCCCGGCGCCCGGCCCGGGCGGTGGCCGGGCTACCATGGGGTCCCGTGTCGATCGCCCCCAACGACTTCGTCCACCTCCATACCCACTCCGAGTTCAGCCTGCTCGACGGTCTCGGGAGGCTGACCGAGCTCGTCGACGCATCCGTCCGGCACGGCTTCGACTCGCTCGCCGTCACGGACCACGGGGCGCTGTACGGGTCGGTGGCGTTCTACCAGGCGGCGACCAAGGCGGGCATCAAGCCGATCATCGGCGTGGAGACGTACGTCGCCCGGCGGTCGATGCTGGACAAGGAGGGAAAGGCCGACAGCCAGCCCTTCCACCTCGTGCTCCTGGCCACGGACATGACCGGCTACCAGAACCTGTGCCGGCTCATGACCGACGCTCACGTGGACGGCTACTACTACAAGCCGCGGATCGACCGCGAGCACCTCGCGAAGCACAGCCAGGGGATCGTCGGGCTGTCCGCGTGCCTCGGCGGCGAGATTCCCAAGGCGCTCGAGGTGGACGACTGGGAGCTCGCCCGCACGATCGCCGGCGAGTACCGGGACATCCTGGGCAAGGACCGCTTCTACCTTGAGCTCCAGGACCACGGGATCCCCGAGCAGCGCCAGCTCAACCCGAAGCTGCTGCGCCTGTCATCGGAGATGGGCCTGCCGCTGGTCGTGACCAACGACCTGCACTACGTCAGCCGCGACCAGCACGAGGCGCACGACGTCCTGCTGTGCGTCGGGACGGGCAGCAACCTCGACACGGTGAACCGGCTGCGGTTCGAGACCAACGAGTTCTATCTCAAGACGGCGGCCGAGATGCTCGCGCTGTTCCCCGACCAGCGCGAGGCATACCTCAACACGCGCCGGATCGCGGAGATGGTGGACCTGCGGCTGCCGCTGGGGGAGCTGCGCATCCCGCACTTCCCGGTGCCCGAGGGCGAGACCGTCGAGACCTGGCTGCGCAAGGAGTGCGAGGCAGGGCTGGTACGGCGGTACGGCGCCATCACGCCCGACCTCCAGCGGCGGCTGGACTACGAGCTGGGCGTGATCATCTCGATGGGCTACGCCGGCTACTTCCTGATCGTCGCGGACTTCGTGCGGTTCGCCCGGGAGCAGGGGATCGCGACCACCTGCCGGGGGTCTGCGCCGGGCTCGATCGTGACCTACACGCTGGGCATCACGCCGGTCGACCCGCTCCACTACGGGCTCCCGTTCGAGCGGTTCCTCAACCCGGACCGGGTGACGATGCCCGACATCGACGTGGACTTCGAGGACGAGCGCCGGGACGAGGTCATCAACTACGTCAGCCGCAAGTACGGCACGGATCATGTCGCCCAGATCATCACCTTCGGCACGATGCTCGCGCGGGCCGCGATCCGGGACGTTGGCCGTGTGATGGGCATGGGCTACGGCGACGTGGACCGGATCGCCAAGGCGGTGCCCAACCAGCTGGGGATCCGGCTGGAGGAGGCCCTGGAGCTGAGCCCCCAGCTCAAGGAGATGCACGACGGCGACCCGCAGATCGCGCGGCTGCTGGGCTTCGCGCGCCAGCTCGAGGGCGTGGCCCGCAACGCGTCCACCCACGCGGCCGGGGTCGTGATCAGCCGCGAGCCGCTGACCGAGCTGATGCCGCTCCAGAAGGCGACCAACTCGGATGCGCTGATGACCCAGTACGAGATGCACGGCATCGAGGCGCTGGGCCTGCTCAAGTTCGACTTCCTGGGCCTGTCCAACCTCACGATCCTGCGCAAGGCCGTCGACCTCGTCCGCGAGCACCGCGGCGTGGAGATCGACCTCGACAACATCCCGCTCGACGATGCGAAGACCTTCGAGCTGCTGGCCTCGGGCGAGACCACCGGCGTGTTCCAGCTGGAGTCCGCCGGCATGCGCCGCTACATCCGCGAGCTGCAGCCGACGTCCGTGTTCGACCTCGCGGCCATGGTCGCCCTCTACCGCCCCGGCCCGATGGACAACATCCCGGCCTACATCCGGCGCAAGCACGGGCACGAGCCGGTGGTCTACCTCCACCCGCTGCTCGAGCCATTCCTCAACCGGACGTACGGGATCTTCGTGTACCAGGAGGACATCATGGCCGCGGCCATGGCCCTCGGCGGGTTCACGGGGCCCGAGGCGGACACCCTGGGCTACGCGATCCGCAAGAAGAAGTCGTCGGTCCTGCGGTCGATGAAGGACAAGTTCGTGACCCAGGCGGCCGAGCGGGGCGTGCCGCCCCAGACGATCGACGCCGTATTCAAGGCCTTCGAGCCATTCGAGCGCTACGGGTTCAACAAGGCCCACGCCACCTGCTACGGCCTGATCGCCTACCAGACCGCGTACCTCAAGGCGAACTACACGGTCGAGTACATGACGTCGGTGCTGACGGCGTTCCGCGACAACGCCGAGAAGGTGGCGGCCGCGATCGCCGAGTGCCGCCGCCTGGGGATCGAGGTCCGGACGCCGGACGTCCACCGCTCCGGGCTCGGGTTCACGGTCGAGGGCGAGGCGATCCGGTTCGGGCTGCTGGCGGTCAAGAACGTCGGCGAGAGCGCGATCGAGTCGATCATCCGGGCCCGCGAGGAGGGCGGCGAGTTCCGGTCGCTCACGGACTTCTGCACCCGGATCGACCTCCGGCTGGTCAACCGCAAGGTGCTGGAGTCGCTGGCGAAGGTCGGCGCGCTCAACGTGCTCGGGCACCCGGCGCAGATCCTGCTCGGGCTGGACGAGGCGCTCGCAGCCGGGCAGACGGCCCAGCGCGACCGGATCAGCGGCCAGACCTCGCTGTTCGACCTGGCCGGCGACGAGTCCGCGGCCCTGGAGCGGCCGCTGCCCGCGACGCCCGAGACGCCGGTCCGCGAGCGCCTCCGCTGGGAGAAGGAGCTGCTCGGCCTGTACCTGTCGGACCACCCGATGGGCGAGGTCGCGGAGCGCGTGGGCCGGTTCGTGACCGCGTACTCGGGCGACCTGCGCGACGAGTCGCTGGACGGCCAGCGGGTGGTGATCGGCGGCATCGTGACCGGGATGCGGACGGTGATCACGAAGTCGAAGTCCACGATGGCCGTGGTCACGCTCGAGGACCTCCAGGGCACGCTCGAGGTCGTGGTGTTCCCGAAGACCTACGAGCAGACGCTCGGCACCTGGCGCGATGGCGCGATCCTGCTCGTCGCAGGGCGGGTGGACCACCGGGGCGAGGAGGCGTCGCTGCTCGCGGACTCGGTGTGGGACTGGGACACGGTGGCGGAACGCGGGCCGGAGGCGTTCGCGCAGGAGGTCGGGGCGCTGGACCGCCGGTCCGGGCGACGGGGCGGGGGCGGCCCGGCCGGCTCGAACGGGAACGGCAACGGCGGCTCGTACGGCGGGGGCCGCGGGGCTCCGGTGGCGGTCGGGCCGGGCATGGGCGCCGGGGTCCGCGTCTCACCCACCCGCGCCGACGCCGCGGCCTCGCTGCCGCGGGTGACGCCGGCGGAGCCGATCCCGGCCTACGCCGAGCCTCCGGATCTCGCCGCGGCGGCGGCCGGCGACGGTGGCCCGGAGCCCGAGGAGCCGCCGCTCCCCGACGAGCAGCGCTCCCGCGCCGCGGCGGCCGCCCAGGCCCCGAGCGCGCCCGTCGAGGCCGCACCGGGCGCCGTGCTCAACGTCCGCTTCGCGCGCGAGGCGGGCAGGGACCGGGTCGTGTCCGCGATGCAGGCCTTCCAGGCCCTGCTCCGGGAGCGGCCGGGCCAGACGCCCGTCGTCGTGCACGTCCCCGCGCCCGGCGGCACCGCGCCCATGCCGCTCCGTGGCGTGGCGTACGACGCTGAGCTGCTCGCCGAGGTCCGTCGCCGCATCGGCGAGGGCATTATCGAGCTCCGGCTCGGGTGACGGGTCGCCGGTCGTGAGCGAGATCACGCCCGACGGCAGCCCGGTCGCGTTCTACCGCCGGCTTCCGGCCACCGGCGAGCCGGAGCGCGGACGTGGTCCGGGTGACCGTCGCCCGTGCCGGCGACGTGGTGCTGCGCGTGATCGTCGAGTCGAACGAGGCGGACGCCGACGCGTTCCGGCCGATCGCGGAGCAGGTGCTGGGGACGCTCTCGTTCGACTGACCTGTCCGAGGCGGTCAGACCTGCGGAATCGGCCCGTGCGTGTTCCAGTCGGCGGCCCGGGCAGTCACCGCGAG
>CAYJOH010000127.1:0-6912 GCA_964371685.1 uncultured Anaerolineaceae bacterium | reverse complement strand
CCCGGCGACGCGTTCGTTCCCCGCGGCGCCCCTCCGGTGCGACGAACCGGGCGCGGGGCGCACGTTTCGGCGCACGCTGCGCCCGTTGGGTCGCCCCGCGACCGGCCGGCGCGGTGCGCCTGGCCGCGGGGGCGGCGCGCGACTCCCGGCGTACGCGATCGCGACGTAAGTCGCGGATGAGTGGCGCCCGCTAGGGTTCGAGTTGCCCGCCGGGACGCCGGCCCCGCCGACCCGCCAGCCTGCCGAGGCCCAACCGCCGGGGCCGGCACCCCACCCGCCCGCCGACCGTCGTTGCCCGCCGCACGCAGGATCGGCCGCAGGAGGCCGCGCTCATCGGAGTCGCGGTGCGGACCGATCGGAAGGAGACACCGGACCGATGAACAAGGTCCTGCTCACCGGGCGCCTGACCCGCGACCCGGAGCTTCGCACCACCGCCGGCGGCAAGGCCGTCGCGTCGTTCTCGGTGGCGAGCCACGAGTTCGCCGCCGGCAAGGAGAAGAGCGAGTTCCACAACGTCGTCGCGTGGGACCGCCTTGCCGAGACCTGCGGCCGGTACCTGGGCAAGGGCCAGCAGGTGGCGGTCGAGGGTCGGATCCAGACCCGCACCTGGGACGACGACAAGGGGCAGCGCCACTGGAAGACGGAGATCGTCGCCTCGAGCGTCGAGATGCTGTCGGGCCGGCGCAAGAAGGACTACGCGGCCGAGACGGCGGCCACGGCGCTCGAGGCGCAGGCGATCGCCGCCGGCATCGAGCCCGGCGCGTCGGAGCCTGTGGCGGACGAGTCCGGCTTCAGCGTCGCCCCCGGCGGCGACGAGGACGAGGAGGAGGACGAGCTCCTCGAGGAGGCCGTCGCCGCCTGACCTCGCCCCTCCCCTCAACCCGGCGGCGGCGCGGTGCCCCCCTCCTGCGCCGCCGCCGGCGCTCACCCGGGTCGACGGGCGGGGGGCGCCTCAGATCGGGACGCGCAGCTCGAAGAACGACACCGCGAGCACCAGGTACACGAGCATCAGCAGGGCGCCTTCGAGCCAGTTGGACTCGCCGTCGAGCGCGATCAAGGCGCTGATCCCCACCGCCACGCCGACGGCGGCGATCTCGAGCGGGTTGAACACGAGGTCCATCGGCTGCCCGATGATGAGTCCCGCGAGCACGAGCACGGGCGCCACGAACAGGGCGACCTGGAGCGACGACCCGTAGCACACGGCCATCGCGAACTCCAGCTTGTTCTTGTACGCGAGCTGGACGGCCACGATGTGCTCGGCGAGGTTGCCGATGGTCGGGATGAGGATGACGCCCACGAACAGCTCGGACAGGCCGAACTGGTCGATGAACGGCTCGATCGAGCCGACCAGGATCTCGGACAGGACGGCGAGCAGGGCAGCCGCCACGAGCAGCACCGCGACGGCCGTGCGGACGGGCCACGGCGGACCCGCGTGCCCCTCGGACGCCTCGTGGCCGCCGAGCGTCGCCTCGGGGTTGGTGAACTGCCAGACCAGCGACAGGGCGTAGCCCCCGATCAGGACCGCGGCCACGAGGACCGACTCCTCCACCCGCACGCCCTGGGCGGTGCCGCCGCTGGCCGCGAACACGCCGGGGATGAACAGGCCCGTCGCGGCGAGCACGAGCAGGGCGGCGTTGGACCCGGCGATCCGCTGGCTGAAGCGCTGGACGCCGTTGCGCAGCCCGCCGGCGAGCACCGCCGCGCCCAGGACGAGCAGCAGGTTGCCGATGATCGACCCCGTGAGCGAGGCCTTGACCACGGTCAGCAGGCCCGCCTGGAGCGCGAAGAACGCGATGATCAGCTCGGCGATGTTGCCGAACGTCGCGTTGAGGATGCCGCCGACCTGGGGCCCGGCGAGCGCCCCGAGACGCTCCGTGGACAGGCCCACGACCCAGGCCAGGCCCAGGATGGCGATGGCGGCCACCACGAACACGACGGCGCCCTCGGCGCCCAGGCCGAGATCCAGCACCGTTGCCGCGGCGGTCGCCGCGAGCGTCGCCAGCACCGCGGTCCGGGCCACGGGCGACAGCACGCCGAGGACCGGGACGCCGCTCGGGGTCGCGCGCGACGCGCTCATGACCGGCCCGCGATCGCGCGCGACGCGCTCATGACCGGCCCATCCCCGGGGCCGCGTACAGCGCCCGGCGGGCGATCCCGGTCTCCGCCGAGACCCGGCGCGCGGCCTCGCCACGCGCGACGCCGTCGGCCACGAGGACCTCCACGGCCGCCCGGGCCGCCTGGAGCGCTGCGGCGCCCGCCTCGCGGTCCGCCGCCGGCGGCGCGTCGCCGCCCCAGCCCACGACGATCACGACCTCGCCGCGGGCCGGGATCGTGCCGGCCTTGGCGGCCGCGGCGAGCTCGGCGAGCGGCCCCCGGACGATCTGCTCGTGGAGCTTGGTGAGCTCGCGACACACGGCGGCGGCCCGCTCCGGCCCGCAGGCCGCGGCGAGGTCGGCGAGCGTAGCGGCCGTGCGGCCCGGGGCCTCGAACAGGACGGTCCCGCGCTCGTCGGCGGCGATCCGGGCCAGGCGTTCGCGCCGCTCGCGCCCGGACCGTGGCAGGAACCCCTCGAACGACCAGCGCGGCCCGGCCACGCCGCTCCCGGCCACGGCCGCCAGCACCGAGGACGCCCCCGGGACCGGCACGACGGTGCCGCCCGCCGCGGCCCAGGCCGCCACCAGCCCCTCGCCGGGGTCGGAGATCACGGGCGTGCCGGCGTCGGTGACGAGGGCGAGGTCCGCGCCGCCCTCGAGGTGTGCCAGCAGCTCGCGCTCGCGGGAAGGGCCGCTCCGCGCGTGGTAGCTGACGGTGCGGGTCGCGATCTCGTACCGGTCCAGCAGCCGGCGCGTGACCCGGGTGTCCTCGGCGGCGATCAGCGGTACGGCGCGGAGCACCTCCAGGGCCCGGAGCGTGACGTCGCCGAGGTTCCCGATCGGCGTGGCCACGACGTACAGCGTGCCGGCAGCACCCCGTTCGGCGCCGCCCTCGTCGGCCCCGTCGACGGCCACGCCCACCGTCAGGACCGCGCGGATCCGGGGCGCCGCCGGGGATACAGGTAGTCCACGCCGGCGGTCCGCGGCCCGAGCTTCGCGATCGGCGGCACCTGGCGCTTGAACTCGGCGCCCGCGACCATCCGGTCCACGCGCTCGACCATCGCACGGTCAAACCCCTTCGCCACCACCTCGTCGATGCTCCGGCGCTTGTCGATCCGCCAGAACAGCAGCCGGTCCAGCTCGGGGTACGAGAAGCCGGCCTCGGACTCGTCGGTCTGGCCCGGCCACAGGTCCGCGGACGGCGCCTTGCGGATGATCGCCTCGGGCACGCCCATCGCCACCGACAGCTGCCGAACCTGGCTCTTGTACAGGTCGCCGATCGGGTTGAACGCGCAGGCCGAGTCCCCGAACAGCGTCGTGTACCCGATCAGCGACTCGGTCTTGTTGCCGGTCCCAACGACCAGGCCGCGCCAGGTGACCGATCGGTCGTACAGCACCGCCATCCGCATCCGGGCCATCAGGTTGCCCCGCCGGAGCGCCGAGGCCTCGAGCGCCTCGCGACCGCCCGCCGCAGCCACCCCGTCCGCCCCGAAGTAGCCGTCGACCATCGGGCTGATGTCCACCAGCTCCGAGGCGCAGCCGAGGCGCCGCACGACCTCCTCGGCGTCCGCCCGCGACGCCGGCGACGAGGTGCGATACGGCATCAGCACGCACAGCAGCCGCTCGGCGCCGATCGCCTCGGCCACCAGGTACGCCACGAGCCCGGAGTCGATCCCGCCCGACAGCCCGAGCACCGCCCGCTCGAACCCGGCCTGCCGCAGCTGGCCGCGGATGAACTCGGCGATCACCTTGCGGGCGACGTCGGTGTCGATCGCGAGCTCCTCGGGCAGGACGAACATCGCGGCAGTGTCGTTCGTCATCCCCTGCCTCCGCCGGTACGCTGCACGTCCGCGGCCACGTCGAAGCCGTCCACGGCGCCGGCCTCGGCCGTGGCGTCCGCGGCCAGCCCGGCCCGTTCCGCGATCAGCCGGCGCCACTCCCGGGCGACCAGCTCCGGGCGCTCGTCGCGGAGCAGCGGCAGCGCGATCCGCTCGCGCCGGACGTCCGCCAGGTCCACGTCCGCGTAGAACAGGCCCTCCTCGAACAGCGGGGCCCCGGCCACCACCGCGCCGGTCGGGCCGATGACCTCCGAGCCGCCCCAGAACGAGAACGACTCGTCGACGCCCACCCGGTTGCAGAACACCACGAACGAGGTCGTGAGCTGGGCGTACGTCCGCATCAGCGTGCGCCACGAGGTCGCGGTGCCGAGGCCCACCTCGTTCGTCGCCGCCAGGTCCCGCCCGGGCGACGAGGAGACGTTGACCAGGATCTGCGCCCCGTCGAGCGCGAGCAGCTGCGGCGTGGACAGGTGCCAGAAGTCCTCGCACACGGCGAGCCCCACGCCCACGCCCAGCCGCGACGGCACCGCCCGCAGCATGTCGCCAGGGGCGAAGAACCGGCGCTCGTCGAACAGCCCGTAGGTGGGCAGGTGGACCTTGCGGTGGACGTGGCGGAGCTCGCCGTCCTCGAGCAGGGCCGCGGCGATGAACAGCCGGTGGTCCGCCGACTCCTCCACGAACGACACCACCGCGGACAGGCCCGCCGTGTCCGCGGCGAGTGCCGCCAGGCGCGGGTCGTCGAGGCGCATCGAGACCTCGGCCGCGAGATCCTGGAGCAGGTATCCGGTGAGGCCCAGCTCCGGGAACACGACGAGCCCCGCGCCGCCGGCGCGCGCCTCGCGGATCAGCGACCCGTGGCGCGCCAGGTTGGCCTCGAGGTCCCCGAGCCTCGGCGCGAGCTGGGCGAGCGCGATGCGGAGCGGCTGCATGCCGCGAGTCTACGGCCAAGCGGCCCCGCCGCCAGACCCAACCCGGTGGGGCCCTCAACGCGTATTTGTGTATGACGGCCGCATTCCTGCGGTGCTAGGCTGACCGCCACCCGCCGCATCGGCCGTGCCGTGGCGCGGGCAAGCGCGCCGGTCACCGGACCTTCGGGCCGGGCCGGAGCAACCCAGAGGAGGAGTTGGGAGTATGCCCCGATCACCGTGGTGGTCGCGGACGGCGCTGGTCGCCGGAATCGCGATCGTCGTCGCGGCCTGCGGAGGCACGACGGCAACGCCGTCGCCCGCCAGCCCGACCACCGAGCCGACGGCTGCCGTCTCAGAGGCGCCGTTCGAGGCCATGACCTACCCGGAGACCGGTGAGGCCCCGTGCGGCACGGCGCCCTACACCGGCAACATCAAGAAGATCAGCGCGACGGACGCGACCACTGTCGTGTTCGACCTGTGCACGCCGGACGTTGCGTTCCTGTCGAAGATCGCGTTCTCGGCGTTCGGCATCAACGATGCCGACTGGCTGCGCGAGAAGATCGACCCGAGCCAGAACGAGAACCAGCCGATCGTGTCCGAGGTGAACGGCACGGGCCCCTACAAGCTCGTCGCCTGGAACCGCGGCTCCGACGTCACGATGGAGCGCTTCGACGGGTACTGGGGCGAGGCCGCCAAGACCCAGACGGCGATCCTCAAGTGGAACACCGAGGCCGCCCAGCGGCTCGTCGAGCTCCAGGCCGGCCAGGTGGACGGGATCGACAACGTCGGTCCGACCGACTTCCCGACCGTCGAGGGTGACTCGAACCTGAAGCTCGTCCCGCGCACGGGCCTGAACGTGTTCTACATCGGCTTCAACAACAAGTTCGCCCCGTTCGACAACGAGCAGGTGCGCCAGGCGATCGCCATGGGCATCGACCGCGAGCGGATCGTCAACACCTTCTACCCGCCCGGCTCCGAGGTCGCCTCGCACTTCACGCCGTGCGACATCCCCAACGCGTGCGTTGGGCCTGACTGGTACGACTTCGACGCGGCCGCCGCGAAGCAGATGCTGACCGACGCCGGCTTCGACTTCAGCAAGACCTATCCGCTCAGCTATCGCGCCGCCGTCCGCGGCTACCTGCCTGACCCGCCGGTCATCGCGACCGAGATCCAGGCCCAGCTCAAGACCAACCTCGGCATCGACGTCCAGCTCGACCTGCAGGACGACACGACGTACCTCGACAACGCCGACGAGGGCCTGCTCGAGGGCCTCCACCTGCTCGGGTGGGGCGCCGACTACCCGGACATGACGAACTTCCTCGACTACCACTTCGGTGCCGGGGCGTCCGCCCAGTTCGGTGACAAGTTCCCCGACATCACGGCCGCCCTGGCCGAGGGTGCCGCGGGCACGAGCGACGCCGCGCGCGAGCCGGCGTACGCGACGGCCAACGAGCTGATCAAGCAGCACGTTCCGATGATCCCGGTCGCCCACGGCGGATCCGGGCTCGCCTATCGCGCGGACGTCGATGGCGCCCACGCGTCGCCGCTCAGCAACGAGAAGTTCTCGGTCATGGCCCCCGGCGATCGCACGCAGCTGGTGTTCAGCCAGAACGGCGAGCCGGGCGGCCTGTACTGCGCCGACGAGACCGACGGCGAGGCGCTGCGCGCCTGCGAGCAGATGATCGAGTCGCTGTACGCCTACGAGACCGCCGGCACCGCCGCCGAGCCTGCCCTCGCCGAGTCGTGCACGCCGAACACGGAGCTGACGCAGTGGACCTGCAAGCTCCGCGCCGGCGTCACGTTCCACAACGGGGCGACGCTCGACGCCAACGACGTCGTGCTCACGTATGCCGTCCAGTGGGACGCCGCTCACGAGCTCCACAAGGGCCGCGACGGCAGCTTCACGTACTTCTCCGCACTGTTCGGTGGGTTCCTGAACCCGCCCGCCTGATCGTCCGAACCTGAAGCTCGACGGGGGCGTCGTCCGGCGACGGACGGCGGCCCCGTCGGGGCATCCCCGACCGCGCGAGGGCCTCCCTTCCGCGCATGGCCACCTACATCGGCCGACGCCTG
>CAYJOH010000126.1:0-6941 GCA_964371685.1 uncultured Anaerolineaceae bacterium | reverse complement strand
AACGTGCTGACCCCTGCCTCCTGGAAGGCGGCGGTGTTCGTCGACGACGGCTCGAGCGACGAGCAGCAGGGCCAGCTGCTCAAGGTGTTCACCGGGCAGCTGGGCGGGGCGATCGCGGACCTGGCCGGGTTGATCGGCGAGGTCGTGTCGGTCGAGCGCGTCCCGATCACGTTCACGGTCGACGGCGGCAAGGGTCGGCTGTCGATCGGCAAGATCGCCGACGCGGACCTCATCCCCTACACCGGCGCGACCGGCAAGACCACGGTGCTGTCCGAGACCGTGTTCTCCACGATCCCGGGCTCCCCCGTCTACGCGTCGAAGTCGACCCACTTCACGCGCGACGGCAAGCCGCACGGGCTGCCGGACGTGGACCGCAAGGGCAACAACGCCCTCCAGGGGCACTTCCGCTTCGCGGCCTGAGCGGACGGCGATCGATGTTCGCGGCGTCCCATCTCCGCGACCCGCGGCGCGACCGGGCGATCCTCGCCGGATCGCTCGTCGCGCTGTCGGGCCTCGCCTGGCTCACGCTGTGGCTCTGGGCGGGCTCGCCCTGGGGCCGCTACCTCCACCACGAGGGCGGTCTCGGGTCGCTGCCGCTCGAGGCGGCGCTGTTCGCCCTCGGCTGGGTGGTCATGATCGTCGCGATGATGCTGCCCTCGAGCGTGCCCCTCGTGGTCACGTTCGGGGCGCTCGTCGGGCGCCGCCCGCGGCCGAGGCTGCTCGTGGGCCTGCTGCTGGCCGGGTATCTCGTGGCCTGGGGGGCATTCGGGATCGCGGCCTGGCTGGCGGACCGGGGCATCCATGCCGCCGTCGATGCGGTCCCGTTCCTGGCGGCGCATCCCCAGCTGATCATCGGCGCGACGCTCCTCGCCGCCGGCCTGTGGCAGTTCAGCCCGCTCCGGGACCGGTGCCTCGACGCGTGCCGCAGCCCGCTCGGTTTCGTCATGCACCGCTGGCAGGGCACGAGTCCCCGTCGCGAGGCGTTCGCCTTGGGGATCGCCCACGGCGCCTTCTGCGTCGGCTGCTGCTGGTCGCTCATGCTCGTGATGTTCGGCGTGGGCCTGGGCAGCGTGACGGCGATGCTGGCCCTTGGTGCCGTCACCGCCATCGAGAAGAATCTGCCCTGGGGCCGGCGGCTCACGCGGCCACTGGGCGTCCTCCTCGTCCTCGCGGCCGTGTACGCGGTCGCCGGATGACGCGGGCATCGTATGCTCGGGCGGACGTGGACGGGACCGAAGCCGCGCCCCAGACGCGCGCCGAGCGACGCCAGCAGGCGGCGGCGGACACGCGCGCGTCGATCCTGGCGGCGGCCCGCGCCCGGCTCCTCGCCGACGGCTACGCCAACCTCACGACCCGCGCCGTGGCCGAGGCCGCCGAGGTGCCGCTCAGCCAGATCCACTACCACTTCGGCAGTCGGGGGCAGCTCATCCTGGCCCTGCTCGAGGCCGAGAACGCCCGGCTGCTGGAGCGCCAGCGCTCGATGTACGCCGGACCGGAGCCCCTGTGGCGACAGTGGGAGCGGGCGTGCGACTTCCTCGAGGAGGACCTCGAGTCGGGGTACGTCCGGGTGCTCCAGGAGATGATCGCCGCCGGCTGGTCGGACCCGGAGGTCGCCGCGGCCGTGCGCGCCTTCCTGGGCGCCTGGTTCGGCCTGCTCGCGGACGTCGCCCGGCGCGAGATGGAGCGGCGGGGTGCCTTGGGCCCGTTCACCCCGGCCGAGGTGGCGGCCCTGATGGGCATGCCGTTCATGGGCGCGGAGGCGGCGATCCTGCTCGGGTTCGAGGAGTCCGAGCTGCCCACCCGCTCGGCGCTGCGCAAGATCGGCGAGGTAATCCGCTCGCTCGAGGAGTGACTTCGGATGTGCGCGTCCCCCGCATCCATCATCGAGACGACGAACACGGACCCGTCCCGCGCCCGGTACCCCGACGCCACCGGGTTCGTGGAGCGCGACGGGGTGCGGATCGCGTGGGAGTGCTACGGCGACGGCAGCCCGACGATCCTGCTGCTGCCGACGTGGTCGATCATCCACTCACGCTTCTGGAAGGCGCAGATCCCGTACCTCGCCCGGCACTTCCGGGTCGTGACGTTCGACGGGCGCGGCAACGGGCGATCGGACCGGCCGGGCGCCGTCGAGGCATACACGACCGAGGCGTTCGCGGACGACGCCCTCGCGGTCCTCGACGCGACGGGGACCACGTCGGCGGTGCTGGTCTCCCTGTCGATGGGCTCCCGCTGGGCGCTGGTGCTCGCCGCGCAGCATCCGGAGCGAGCGGCGGGCGCCGTGTTCATCGGCCCCTCGGTCCGGCTCGCCGCCCGGTCTGCCGATCGCGAGGCCGCGCTTGCGGCGTTCAACGCGGACCTGCCCGGGTACGACGGCTGGGCCAAGTACAACCGCCACTACTGGCGCCGCGACTACCCCGACTTCCTCGAGTTCTTCTTCGCGGAGTGCTTCTCCGAGCCGCATTCGACGAAGCCGATCGAGGACTGCGTGGGCTGGGGTCTCGAGACGGATCCGGAGACCCTCCTGCGGATCGAGGACGCGAAGGGGCTGGCTGAGGGCGGCGCGACGGAGGCGCTGGCGAGGGCGGTCCGCTGTCCGGTGCTGGTGGTGCACGGCTCGGACGACCGCGTGATCCCCCTCGCCGTCGGGGAGCGTCTCGCGACGCTCACGCGCGGACGCCTCGTCGTGCTCGACGGCTCGGGCCACATCCCGCTCGCGCGCGAGCCGGTCAAGACCAACCTGCTGATCCGGGACTTCGTGCGGCGACTGCCGAAGGAGAGGTGATGGTGACCGCGTCCAAACCCCCGATCTCCACCGGCCGCGACCCGGGCTGGGCGCGTCCGCCGCGGCGGTCGGGCATGGCCGTGTCCGCCGACGGGGTGCGCATCGCCTGGGACGAGTTCGGCGCCGGCGACCCGACGATCGTGCTGCTGCCGTCCGCCCCGATCGTCCACTCGCGCCAGTGGAAGGGCCAGGTCCACGACCTGAGCCGGCGTCACCGGGTTGTCACGTTCGATGGCCGAGGCAACGGGCGGTCGGATCGCCCGGCGGATCCCGACGCCCACCGCGACGAGCGGTACGTGGCCGACCTCGAGCTCGTGCTGGACGCGACTGGGACGGACCGGGCCGTGCTCGTCGGGTTGTGCGGCGACGGCGTGTGGCGGGCCGTCCGGCTGGCCGCGGAACAGCCGGACCGCGTCCTCGGCATCGTCGCGTTCGCGGTGGGGGTCCCCTTCATCTCGCCGCCGCACCCCTGGCGGACCGCGTGGTCGTTCGACGACGAGCCGACGGTCGACGAGGGGTGGGCGCTCGTGAATCGCCAAGTCTGGCGACGCGACTACCCGGCCTTCGCGCGCTTCTTCTTCTCGGCGATCACATCGGAGCCGCATTCCACGAAGGCGATCGAGGACGCCGTGGGCTGGGCGCTCGACGGCTCGGTGGACGCGATGCTGGGGGACGCCGACGCGCCGCTCGACCTGGGGCGCGAGGACGTCGAGGCCATCTGCCGCCAGGTGCGCTGCCCGATGCTCCTCGTCCACGGGACGGAGGATCACTGCCAGCCGCCGGCGAGGGCGCAGCGCCTGGCCGAGCTGACGGGAGCCCCGCTCGTCGTCGTCGAGGGCGCGGACCACATGATCCCCGGCCGCCATCCCGTGCTCGCCAACCTGCTCATCCGCGACTTCGTCCGCTCGCTCGAGGAGGTGCCGTCATGACCACGCCGGTCACGCGGACGTGGACCCGCTCACTGGCGCGACGTCGGCGAGCGCTGTTCCTCTCGTCCCCCATCGGGCTCGGCCACGCGCAGCGCGACCTGGCCATCGCCGACGAGCTGCGGGCGCTGCGGCCCGACCTCGAGATCGACTGGCTGGCCCAGCACCCGGTCACGACCGTCCTCGAGGCTCGCGAGGAGCGGATCCACCCGCTGAGCGCCGAGCTCGCGTCGGAGTCGGCGCACATCACGAGCGAGTCATGGGGCCACGACCTCAACGCGTTCCAGGCGATCCGGCGCATGGACGAGATCCTGGTCTCCAACTTCATGGTGTTCCACGACGCGGTCGAGGACGGCGAGTACGACCTGGTCATCGGCGACGAGGCGTGGGACGTGGACCACTTCCTGCACGAGAACCCGGAGCTCAAGCGCACGGCGTTCGCGTGGCTCACGGACTTCGTGGGCTGGCTGCCGATGCCCGAGGGCGGCGAGCGCGAGGCCTTCCTCACCGCCGACTACAACGCCGAGATGATCGAGCACGTCGAGCGCTTCCCCAGGCTTCGCGACCGGGCGATCTTCGTGGGCGAGGCGGACGACATCGTGCCCGACGCGTTCGGGCCCGGGATGCCGCCGATCCGCGACTGGACCGAGGCGCATTTCGCGTTCAGCGGCTACATCACCGGGTTCGATCCGGCGCCGCTCCTCGCGCGCCGCGACGAGCTGCGCCACGAGCTCGGCTACCGGCCCGACGAACGGGTCGTGATCGTGACCGTCGGCGGCTCGGGCGTCGGCGAGGCGCTGCTGCGCCGGGTCGTCGCCGCGTACCCGGCGGCTGCGCGCCGCGTCAACGGGCTGCGCATGATCGCCGTGGCCGGGCCGCGCATCGACCCCGCCAGCCTGGGGGTGCCCGCCGGCGTCGAAATGCGAGCCTTCGTGCCCGAGCTCTACCGGCACCTCGTCGCGTGCGACCTCGCGGTGGTGCAGGGCGGCCTGACCACGACGATGGAGCTCGCGGCGGCGCGGCGCCCGTTCCTGTACTTCCCGCTCCGCAACCATTTCGAGCAGCGGCGGCACGTCCGCCATCGCCTGGAGCGCTACGGCGCGGGGCGGTGCATGGAGTTCGCGGACTCGCCGCCCGAGGTCATCGCCGACGCGATCGTGGCCGAGATCGACCGGCCGGTGGCGTATCGCAGCGTCGAGGCTCACGGGGCGGCGAGGGCGGCCGCGCTGATCGCCCCGCTGGTCTGACGACCGTTCAGGCGTCGGGCAGCGTCGCCGCCAGCACGCGGAGCACGTTCTCGCCCATCACCGCGCGGATCGCGGCCTCGTCCAAGCCCGCGTCCAGCAGCGCGTCCGTGAGCCGGCCGACGCCGGCGGCGTCGAACGGGACGGGCACCGCGCCGTCCCAGTCCGAGCCCAGCGCCACGTGGTCCACGCCGACGCGGTCCACGGCGTAGGCGATCGAGCGGGCGATGGCGTGGGCGTCCGTGCCGCCGCATGCGGTCGGCCAGTAGCCGATTCCCACCAGGCCGCCGGTGGCGGCGATCCCGTCGAGGTGCGCGTCGCTCAGGTTGCGCGCGTTGTCCAGCACGCCACGCAGGCCGGTGTGGGAAGCGATGACCGGGCGCGTGGCGACCGCGAGCGCGTCGTCGATGGTCGCGGCCGAGGCGTGGGCGACGTCGAGGAGCACGCCCCGCGCCTCCATCCGCCGGACCATCTCGCGCCCGAGATCGGTCAGCCCGCCCTGGACCGCGCCGTGCGCCGAGCCGCCGAACACGGTGTCGGTGAAGTGGGCGGGGGAGATCATCCGGAAGCCGGCGTCGGCCACCACGTCCACGTTGGCCGGGTCGTCATCGAGTGCCGTGGCGCCCTCGATCGCGAGCAGGCCCGCGGTCATGGCCGGGTCGCGCTCGCGGACGGCCAGGTACGCGGCGAGCGCATCGCGACTGGTGACCAGCCGGAACGCGCCGCCGGAGCGTGCCTCGAAGCCCCGGGCCCGCGCCGCGAGGTGCAGGGCACGGGCCATGATGCTGCGCCACGTCCGCGGCGGCCACCGCTGGGCGAGGGCGATCTTGAGCACGTCGTCGGAAGTGTCGTCGTTGCGCTCGATGTTGAGGTGCCGCGGCACCTTCACCGAGCACGACAGCACCTGGAGCGCGACCCGTCCCTCGATCAGCCGGGGGACGTCGGCGTGACCCCGGTCGCCCCATTCGAGCAGGTCACGGCCCCACAGCAGCGAGTCCGCGTGCAGGTCCGCCACGCGGAGGGTCGCGTGGAGGGCGCGCGCCCGCTCGGAGACGGGGGTCGTGGCTTCGGGCGGCGTCCGGTTGCGCTGCCGCTCGCCGTTGGCCATGACGGCGTCGAGGACGGGCCGGGCCGCCGCGAGCGCGCCCACGGCGAGTCCGCCCGCGGCGAGGGCCAGGCGGCCGCGCGTGCTCACGGCGTCAGGCCCCGAAGGCGCGGCCGCGCGTGGGGCGGATCCGCACCGGGACGTTGTAGACCGCGGCCATCTCCTCGGGCGAGCCCAGGTAGTCGGTGATCCAGTCGCCGTACTTCACGAGATAGGCGGTGTTGCCGGGGACGGCCGGCGTGGCGTCGTCGATCCGCGCCTCCCCCTCGACGATGACGATGTCGCCGCCGCTGCCGTTGTCGTTGAGGTGGAGCGACACCCGCGGGTTGGCGCGGATGTTGTCGTTCCGCTTCGCCCGGCGGTCGCTGTACACGAGCAGCTCGCCGTCATCCCACAGGAACCAGATGGGGAACGTCTGGGGCTGACCCGCGGGCGTCACGGTGGTCAGCCAGCCGATCCGGTCGGTTCGCAGCCGCTCGAGAGCGTGCTCGTCGGACGCGCTTCCCGTGTCGAAGATCACCAGGACCTCCCTTGCTGGACCGTTGCCGGCCGGGCGCCGGGCCGGTGTCGAACCTCGTCCAGGAACGCAAGCGAGCGCGGATCGCGCTCCAGGGCGACGCGCATGAACTCGCGCATCGCGGCCTCGACCTCTCGCTCGACGTCGTCCGCCAGCCGGAGGGCCGCGATCGCCTCGATGTCCAGCCGCTGGTACGCCTTGAGCAGCTTGAGCGCCTCGAGGCTCAGGCCGGCGCGCTCGGCCGGCGGACCCGGGCACCGGCCGCACAGCACCCCGCCCAGCGGCGGGACCCAGCGGAATGCCTCGGTCGCCTCGAGCATCCGGTCGCACTCCACGCAGCGGTCCACCTCGGGCCGCTGGCCCA
>CAYJOH010000125.1:315-6956 GCA_964371685.1 uncultured Anaerolineaceae bacterium | reverse complement strand
GGCGATGGGGCTCCTGAAGCGACTGTTCGGTGGCGGGACGCCGCCACCGGCCGCGACCCGACCAGTCCCGGACAACGGCCAGCCCGGCGAGGTCGGGATCTTCGCCGGTCTGTTCGTCGCTTCGACAGAGGCAGTCGAACAGTGGAACATCGAGCAAGGCCTCACGCCCGCCGAATGGCCCGCGATGGAGATCAAGCGGCTCGAGACCGTGAAGATGGGAACGCTCGAATCGATCCTGACCGGGGTGCCCTACCAGGACATCGAGCGGGACGAGCTGCACAACCTCTTCCGCGCGGGAGGCCCGGAGGGACCATGGATCAGCCGCCTCCGCCAATCGCTCGTTGACGCGCTCGCGAGCCTCGAGGACAGCCGGATTCCGGTCGTCGCTGCGGCCTGGGCGGACACGGACGAGTTCAAGATCCGGCCATCAGACAGGCCGTCCTCCGCAGTCATCGATGACCTCTCGGTCGTGCTGGCCGAGATGCGCGGGCTTGCCCAGGTCGGCAGGGAGCGCGGCGAACCGATGTTCCTGATGATGGGGCTGTAGACGCGCCGGATTGCGCCGGATCGCCAGTCAGCTGCGCAGGACCAGCGTCCGGAACAGGTGCTCGAGCGTGGCCCCGGGGTCCGCCGTCAGGCCGGTGTGGACGTCTGACGGCTGGATGATCGTGGACGACGGCGACACCAGCCAATGGAACCGCTCGGGCGCGGTCAGGGCGGCGATGGGGCCCGCGTCGGGCTCGCCGGCCGCCACGGCCTCGATCGCGGCCAGGTGCGCGCGCACGATCTCGGGGTCGCAGTCGGGGGCGAGCGCCACCAGCACCCCTTCGTCCAGCCGTGTCCGGGCGGCGAGGAACCGGTGGGGCCGCGACATCAGCACGATGCCGGCGTTGAACGCCTCGCCCCGCTCCACGCGCGGGACCACGCGCACGATCGCGTACTCGAACGGCTCACGCGGCCCGGGCACGATCCGCCTCCTCCACGAACGCTCGCGGCGCCTCGAGCCGCCGCAGCAGGTAGTCCACGTAGGCCCGGCGGTGGTCGTCCGGGGTGTCGAGGCCCGGCTCGGGCCGCAGCCAGTCGTCGGGGATGAGTGCCACCAGCCGCTCGAGCACCTCCCGGTCCACCTTCGGCGCCAGGCGGGCGTCGGCCTCACCGATGGAGGAGGCGAACGGCAGCAGGACGTGGTCGCGGATGGGCTCGAAGGGGCGGCGGGCGTGCGCCGCCGGGTCCCGCCACGAGTGGTGGATGTACAGCGCGGAGCCGTGGTCGATGAGGTGGAGCCGCCGGTGCCACACGATGAGGTTCGGGTTGCGCGGCGTCCGGTCCACGTTGGTGGTGAACGCGTCGAGCCACACGATCGCCGCGGCGAGCTCGGGCTCCGGCGCGGGCCCCACCCGGGGCGCGAACGGGAGGGCCCCGGGCAGGAAGTCCAACCCCACATTGGTCCCGGCCGAGCGCTCGAGCAGGTCCTTGATCTCCTCGTCTGGCTCCGCCTTCGCGAGCGCGGCGTCCAGCTCCACCAGGACGAGGTCCGGGACCGGCAGGCCCAGGTGCCGGCCCAGCTCGCCCGCGAGCACCTCCGCGACCAGTGCCTTGCGGCCGTGCCCGGCGCCCAGCAGCTTGACGACGTACAGGCCGTCGTCGTCCGCCTCCACCAGCGCGGGCACGGACCCGCCCTCGCGCAAGGGCGTCACGTAGCGGGTGGCCGTCACGGTGCGGAGCATCGGAGCGAGTGTAGGCCCGGGCCTTGTCGCGGTCCGTGCTCGGGCGTATCGTTGCATGTGCAACTATCGATCTGGAGCGCCCCATGGACGACACCGTTCGCACCGCCCTCGACCACAGCCAGCTCATCGACCTCACGACCACGGGGCGTCGCACCGGCAACCCGCGGCGGATCGAGATCTTCATGCACAACCTGGGTGGCCGCCTCGTCATCAGCGGGACGCCCGTCGCTGGCCGGACACGGGCATGGATCCACAACGTGGGGGCAGAACCGCGGGTCACGATCCACCTCAAGAGCCGGGGCTTGTCGGCGGATGTCGAGGGGACGGCGCGCGTCATCGACGACCCGGCGGAGCGTCGCGAGCTCCTGGACGGCGTCGCGCGCAACTGGAAGCGCACGGATGTCGAGACGATGGTGGCCGACAGCCCGCTGATCGTCGTCACGGTCCCGGGTTATCGCGATTCGACAGGGGCAGCCTGACTGGCGGGCGCCGGTCGGGACCCTGCTGGGCAGGTAGCCAGCTAGGCCGGCTCGGCCTCCAGCAGCGCCCGGAACCGCTGGAGCGCGGCGGGCAGCTCCGCATTGATCCGCCGCTCGGCCTCGCGGCCGATGAACCCGAGCAGGGGCGACGTCGCGATGTCGATATCGAGGGCGATCCGCGTGGCGCCCTCGCCGACCGGGTCCAGCCGGGTCCGGACCTCGACCGTCAGCGGCCCGCCCGACCCGCCGATGACCAGGATCGACGGCGGCCGGAGCTGCCTGACGGACCCGGTGACCTCGGCGCCGGCGGCGGCCCCGGACAGCTTGAGGTGCACCCGGCTGCCGCTCGCGAGCGGCGTGTCGATCAGCGTCGCCTCGACGACCTCCGGCAGCCAGCGCGGCAGGTCCTCGATCCGGGTGGCCACGCGGAACACGCGCTCGGGAGGGTACGGGAGCTCGATTGATGCGCCGACACGGCCCATGGCGGAATCGTATGCCTCCTGCGGCTACTTCGCGGGGGTCCGGCGTCGCGCGCGCGCACGCGTCCCCGCGCGGGTCGCGCCGGGCTTCGGTTCGGGCACCGGCTGGAGGATCGCGAACTCCCGCGCCCGCTCCGCGAGGGCGACCAGGCCGGCCTCCACGCGTCCATTCACCGACGCCGGCGGATAGGCGCCGCCGTCGTCGCGCTCGCCTGCGGGCAGCCCGGTCAGCAGCGCGAGGGCCTCGTCGACGGTCGACACCGCCCACACCGAGAACCGGCCATCGTGCGCCGCCGCCACCACGTCCTCGCGGAGCATGAGGTGCGGCCGGTTGGCGGCCGGCACGATGACCCCGTGCGTCCCGTCGAGGCCGCGGGCCGCGCACACGTCGAAGAAGCCCTCGACCTTCTCGTTGACCCCGCCCACCGGCTGGACCTCGCCCTGCTGGTTGAGCGAGCCCGTGACCGCGATCGACTGGCGCAGCGGCACCTCGCCGATGGCCGACAGCAGGGCGCACGTCTCGGCCAGCGTCGCGCTGTCGCCCTCCACCCCGCCGTACGACTGCTCGAACACCAGGCTCGCCTGGACCGTGAGCGGCCGGCTCCGCCCGTACCGCCCGCCCAGGAAGCCGGACAGGATCAGGACGCCCTTGCTGTGGATCGGCCCGCCGAGGTTGACCTCGCGCTCGATGTCCACGACCTCTCCGTCGCCCAGCCGCACGGACGCCGTGATCCGCGCGGGCCGGCCGAACGCGACCTCGCCCAGCGACACGACCGACAGCCCGTTGGCGACCCCCACGACCTCGCCGCTCGTCGCCACGAGCATCGTCCCGCGGGCGATGTCCTCCAGCGAGTGCTCGTGGATCCGCGACGCGCGCCGCCGCTGGGCCTCGACCGCGCCCGCGATGTCGGCGGCCGTCACGCGGTCACGCCCTGCCTTGACGGTCCGGTCCGCGGCCTCGCGCAGCACGTCGGTGAGCCGGCGCATGTGGGTGGACAGGCGCTCCGCGTCGCCGGCGAGCCGCGAGGCATGGTCCAGGATGGCCGCGACCGCCGAGGGTTCCAGCGGCGGCAGCCCGGCCCGGACGGCGATCGTGCCCATCAGCCGCGCGTACTGCTGCTCGGTCGCCGGGCGGCGGGGCACGTCTTCCTCGAAGTCCACCTGGACCTTGAACAGCTCGAGGAAGTCCGGGTCCAGCTCGGCCAGGAGGTAGTAGACCTGCCGGTCGCCCACGAGCACGACCTTGGTCGCGAGCGGGATCGGCTCGGGCTCGAGCGACACGGTCGCCAGGCCCAGCCGGTCGCCCAGCGGCTCGATCCGGATCACGCCGGCGCGCAGCGCCCGCTTGAGCTCCTCCCAGGCGAACGGCTGGCCGAGCAGCCGGCGCGCGTCCAGGACGAGGTAGCCGCCGTTCGACCGGTGGAGCGCGCCCGGCCGGATGAGCGTGAAGTCCGTGACCAGGGCCCCCAGCTGGGCCGTGTGCTCCACCCGCCCGAGCAGGTTCGGCTGGGTGGGCAGGTCCTCGAACACGACCGGTGCGCCGGCCACCTCCGCGTTGTCGACCAGCAGGTTCACCTGGTAGCGGCGGAAGACCGCGCCGTCCTCGAGGCGCGCCGCGAGCAGCGACGGCAGCTCGCGCGGCTGCGCCGCGGCCAGGAACTCCTCGGCGTTGGCGACGACGTCCTTCTCGAGCGCCTCGAGGTGCGCGAGCACGGCGGCATGGTCACGGTAGTGGCGGCGCACGTCGTCGATGAGGTGACCCACGGCGCGCCGGGTGATCGCCTCGCCCGTCTCGCGGATCCCGGCCCGTGTCTCGCGCTCCCACTTGGGGAACGTCCGCTGCACGAGCTCGCCCAGCTCGCCCTCGAGCTCCTCGGTGGCGGTGGCCAGCCGCTGGCGCTCGGCGGCGGGCAGCTTCGCGATGTCGTCGCGCTCCAGCACCTTGCCCTCGCGTAGCGCCGCCAGGCCCACGCCCACGGGCGTCCGCAGCAGCCCGATCCCGCGCCCGGCGGCCCGCCGCTCGAAGTCCAGCAGCGCGCCCTCGCGACGGTCCTTGAGGGCGGTCTCGAGCGCCTGGCGGCGGTTGCGGTACTCCTCGGACTCGAAGGCGGCCGGGATCGCCGCCCGCAGCTCGCGGTCCAGGTTGCCGATCCGCTCCTTGAGCCGCCGCCCCTCGCCGGCCGGCAGGCGCAGCGCCCGCGGGCGCCGGGGGTCGCCGAAGTCGTGGACGTAGCACCAGTCGTCGGGCACGGGCTCGGCCCGGGCCCGGTCGAGGAGGTACTGGCGCACCAGGCTGTACTTGCCGATGCCCTCCGGGCCCATCGCGTACAGGTTGTAGCCCGGCTGCCGGATCCCGATCCCGAACGCCACCGCCTCCACGGCGCGGTCCTGGCCGACGATCTCGTCCAGCTCCGGCAGGTCGGCCGTGGTGGCGAACGCGAACGCCGACGGATCGCAGCGCCGTGCCAGGCGCTCGGCGGGGATCGGCCTGATCATCGGAGGCAGCCTCGCGTGGTGGCGGGCCGGGTGTCCGCCCGTCGCTGACGCTAGCGCCGTCGCGTGCACCCGACGACCGACGAACGGCCCATCCGCGCGGGGCCGATCGACGGGGATCCGCGGGTCCCGGGCGGGGCCTGATCGACGCGGGTCAGCCCGCGGACGGCTCCGTGAGCCGCTCGGCGAGGCGGTCCAGCTCGGCGTCGGCGAGGCCCTCGCGGCGCAGCAGCGCGCGCGAGCCGCCGTGGGACCGATGGAGGTGGTCGAGCGCCCCGGCCATGTACTCGGGCGGGCTGTCCACGGCCAGCGGCGGGTGGCGCCAGTCGTCGGAGTGGATCCTGGTGACCGGCTCGGCGAAGTACCCGGCCGACAGCGCGTAGTCCGCCACGATCACGTCCGCGGGCACGCCGGCGAGATCGAGCAGCAGGGCGATCGCCACGCCGGTCCGGTCCTTGCCCGCGGCGCAGCCGATGACGGCGGGCAGCCCGTCGTCCTCGAGCAGGGCGCGCACGACCTCGGCCAGCTGCGGGGTCCGCTGGTCGAACACGTGGCGGTACATGCCGGCCAGCCCGGCGTGCGGCGTGGGGTCGTCCTCGAGCAGCGGCACGCTCCGGTAGCGGACGGCGGAGGAGCGCGAGAACACGTTCGGGGCGCGGACGAGCTCCTCCGGCCAGCGGAGGTCGATGACCTGCCGGATGCCCAGCCCCTCGAGCTCGCGGCGCGCGCCGTCGGGCAGCCGGGTGAGCTCGTCGGAGCGCAGCAGCGTCCGCCAGCGCGTGCGCCGTCCGTGCGCGGCCGGGTAGCCGCCGACGTCGCGGACGTTGCGGGTGCCGTCCAGGGGCAGGTGGCGGCGCGGCTCGAGGGCGAACGAGGTGGACTGCATCGGCCGGGCCAGTGTACGGGGCCCCGGGCGGGTGTGCCCCGGGAGCCTCCGGCCCGCGCCTCGCTGTCGCCGGCGCGCTGCGAGGCGGGGTCGCCGTCGGTATCGTGCAACGGGACGGGATCGCGACCTCGAACGAGACGCCGCCCTTGACCGACACGGCCCAGACCGCCGCTCGCCCGCCCCGCTCGCCGCTGGCCGCGGCGGTGCTCTCGTTCGTGTTCCCGGGCCTGGGCGAGTACGCCGTCGGCGAGCACCGGCGGGGCGCGCTCGTGGCGACCCCCGCGCTCGTCCTGCTGACCGCGCTGGTCGGGTTCGTCATCGGCACCGCGATGGGCGGCGGTGGGCGGGCGGTGCTCGAGCTCGTCCTGCGACCAGAGCTCCTCGTCGCGCTCGTCGTCATCGACCTGGTCGCGTTCGGGTACCACCTCGTCGCGGTCGTCGACGCCTACGACGCGCTCACCAGCATTCGACCCTACAAGCCGGCGTTCACGCACGAGGACGCGCTGCGCCGCATCGTCGCCGCCAACGGCGCGCCCTTCGCGCCCCGCCTGCGAGGGCTCTTCATCCAGCTCGCGGG
>CAYJOH010000125.1:0-305 GCA_964371685.1 uncultured Anaerolineaceae bacterium | reverse complement strand
GCGGTCGTCGACGCCTGGCTGGTCGCCCATCGCCGATCCGTCGCCGCCGGACATCGGCCGGGTCGGATCGCGATCGTCGGCGTCGCCGTCATCCTCGCGGCCACCTCGTTGGCCCATGGCTCGCTCGCCGCAATCGGGCTCGAGACCGAGGCGGCCCTCAGCGTGGTGTTCGGCGGCGGGACCGGCCAGGCGGGCGACGACTGGTCGATCCCCGAGACGAGCTTCGAGCCCGAGGAGACCCCGGAGCCAACCCCGACGCCGACACCGGTGCCCGTGCCCGCCTGGGCGAAGGACGGCCGCCTCAA
>CAYJOH010000124.1:0-6977 GCA_964371685.1 uncultured Anaerolineaceae bacterium | reverse complement strand
GGCACCTCGACCCGCGGCACGGGCGTGCCGTCCGGCACGGAGGGGTCCGGCTCCGGCGTGCCGGCGACCGTCTGGAGCGGGATCACGCCCGCCCAGACCGGCCAGGCCTCGTCGCCGGGGTCGTCGTGGTTGACGTCGTCGCGGATCTTGGCCGACGCTTCATCGAGGTCCACCCACAGCACCGCGGTCGCCTTGCGCTCCTTCGGGGTCATCGGGCGGAGGGTCGCCCAGCGCCCCGGGTAGAGGTGGTCGACGAACGCCCCGAGCGCCGCCTCGGCCTCGGCCGGGTCCGTGACCAGGTGCGCGGTGCCGAGCACCATCGCCGACCGGTAGTTGACCGAGTGGTTGAACCCCGACCGGGCGAGGACGAGGCCGTCGAGGTGGGTCACGGTGACGCACACCGGGCGGCCGTCCGTCGCGCGCAGCATCCGGCTGGCCGACGAGCCGTGCCAGTACAGCCGGTCGCCCACGCGCCAGGCGATCGTGGGGGTGGCATAGGGCTGGCCGTCCTCCACCCAGCCGACGTGGGCGACGACGGCCGCGTCGAGGATCGCGTCCACCGTGGCCCGGTCGTAGCGGCCGCGCTTGGGCAGCCGGCGGACGCGCGTCCGGTCGGACGGGGGCGTGGTGGCCGGCTGCGGCTCTGCGGCGTCCGCCGCCTCGGGCGGGTACTCGCTCACCGGCGGTACAGGATCCACATGGTGACGCCGGTCATGAAGCCGCCGCCGGTGTTGAAGGCCATGTTCCCGGCCGTGCCCATGAACTGGGTCCCGACCGCGCCGATGTTGGCGATCCGCCAGCCGTCCGGCGCCCGCCGGGCCGCGTCCGCCGCGACCCAGTCCCAGAGCGCGTCGCCGAGCGTGGTGTCGGCGGTGACCAGGAGCTGGTCGTCGCCGATGAGCCGTTCCTTCATGGGTCCCTCCGTCGTGGGCTGCGGGCCCCAGCGTACGCGTCCGATGGGCGGCCCGGGCGGTGGAATCGAACGCGCCCTGGCCGGCGGGGGCCGGCGCGGGGGTGGCGCGGGGTGGCGCGGGGAGGCGACGTGGCCGCCGGCCGGGCTCGACTCAGGCGCAGGAACAGCCCGTGACGTGGTCCACGACCAGCTCGAAGTCGGCGATCCGCAGCACGGTCGTGAACGAGCAGGTCTGGCCCCCCCACTCGGCGCGGGTGTGCACGACCTCCTGGGTCGACGACTGGCCGCCGTCGAGGTAGACGGAGTGGTCCATGCTCACCTCGCTGACCTGGGCGACGACCACGCCGTTCTCGATCACGGTGGTGCTGACGCGCTCGTGGATCGTGACCGTGCTGCCACGGGCGTTGTCCACGAACACGGCCTGGCCCTGCACGTCGAAGCAGTAGGTCGGGCCGCCGTACTGGCTGGTGAAGCACCAGGCGTCGTCGAGCGGGAGCGTGGTGACGCCGGCGGCGTTCGTGGAGCCGGCGAGGGCCGATGAGGCGCCGGCGAGGGAGATGGCCAGCGCGGCGACGACGGGGGCGACGGTGCGAACAAGGGAGCGCATTCGGATCTCCGATTGGGCATCGACCCGCAAGGGCGGGGTCACGGCACCGGAGTCTCGGGCGCGCCGGGCACTGGGCCGACGGGCACCCGTCGCCTGGCCACCGAGACGAAGAGCCGCCGGCCGGCTCGACGGATGTCGATGTCGCCCCGGCTCGATCCGATTGTCAGCCGCGTCGCGGCCGTCCCGTCAGCCCTCGCCGGCTCCCTCCTCGCCGGCCCGCCGCTCGCCGCCCTGGCGGGGCGGAGCCCAGGACCGGTCGGCGTAGCGGAGCTGCCGCTGGAGCAGGTCGTCGTCGAGGCGCTCGGCCTCCGCGCGCAGGAGGTCGCGGTCGCGGGCGGCCTCGTCGTCGGGAGTCGAGGGCTCGGTCGACGGCTCGGTCGATGCGGGCTCGCGGCCTCCGTCGCCGGAAGGCTCCCGATCGCTGCCCAGCAGCCGCCGCAGGAAGCCCACGGTCAGCCTCCCGTGTGCCCGCGGACGACCGTGTGCCCGCGGACGAAGCCGAGCACCTCGTCCCAGGCCGCGGCGGATGCGTCCGCGAAGTCGGCGGCCTTGCGGTCGAAGAAGCTGTGCGGGGCGTCCGGGTAGGTCGTGACCCGGTGCTCGACGCCAGCCGTGGCGAGCGCCTCCTCGAAGGCGGAGACGGAGGCCGGCGGGATCCCCTCGTCCGCACCGCCGAAGATCGCGAGCACCGGGCTCTCGAACGTCGCGGCGACGTCGGCCGGTGCGGGCGTGCCGTTGCGCGACGCGCCCGTCGGCCAGCCGTAGAAGCCGATCACGCCGGCCAGCCCGAGCCGGAACCCCGCGGTCAGGAACGCGAGCCGGCCGCCCATGCAGAACCCGATCGAGAACAGCGAGGCGGGTGCCGCCTCGGTCCGGAGGTAGCCGGCGGCGGCCGTCGCGTCGGCCCGCAGGCCGTCGGCGCCCAGCTGCGCGACGTGCGGCTGGTACTCGAACGACGGCCCGCGGTCGCCGATGCCCGCGGTGCGGCCGAAGTAGTCGATCGCGATCGCGTCCACCCCGTGCTCCGCGAACCGCAGCGCCAGCTCGCGATAGTAGGCGTGCAGGCCGCGGACGTCGGGCAGGATCACGATGCCGGCACCCGTGGGCTCGGCCGCCCGGGTGACGAAGGCGGCGAACCGGTTGCCGTCCGCCGCCTCGAGCACGACCTCGCCCGAGTCGAGCGACCCGCCCGCGATGGGTGCGATCGGCGGCCGGGAGTCGTGGTCGAAGCACATCGGGCGGTCCTCCGGTGGCTGGCGGTGCGGCGGATTGTCGCGCGTGGGCGCCGATCTGTCGCCTGGCCGCGGTGACTACGGCTGACTCGGTCTGGCTCTCATGCGTCCGCCCGCCCGCTGTCGCTGAGCGGCCGGGCGACCCACCTGAGTCGCGCGAGCAGCCACCGACCGGCCCGTGCGACGACGATGGCACAGATCCGGCCCGTCGAGATGTCATCCAGCCCCGTCGGCTCGGGGACCTGCCGGCGACCCACCGCCCGCACGGCGCCGCTCGCGATGAGCACGCCCATCGAGAGCGTGGCGGCCACCACCTGGGGCGTCGCGACCGGGAGTCCCCCGCCCGCCTGCGTCGCCGGCACGGCGGCCAGCGCATCAAGGTCGCCGATGACGCGCACTCCCGACGCCGCGATCCCTTCGACGATGCCGCGCGCCGCGCTCTCGATGGCCGTGAGGACTGCGGTCGGCAGTTCGATGGGCAGCTCGTCCGGCTCCGGAGTCCGTCGCCGGAGATGGACCGCTGCCCCGTCCCGCATCACGCGCGCGAGTTGGGCGCGGGTGAACCCGTCGTCGGCACACTGCGTATTGAAGGCGCGAACCGCTTCGGCCTCTGCGAGTGTCAGGTCGCGGTCGCCGGGGTCCGGCACGTCGCGGAGGCCGCCGGAGGGCAGCCCAAGCAGGCGCTCGAAGGCACGGAGCGCGACGTCGCGACCGTCGCCGCCGCCGGGCACGACCACGACGGTGACCGCGTCCGGCCCCAGGGCCTCCGCCCAGCGCTTGACCAGCGCGTCGTGGCGGTGAACGGCCCAGAATGCGACCGCCGCCCCCGCGGTCGGCGTGTCGAGCACCGTCCGCAGCCAGTCGTCGAACGCGGCTGTCTCCCCGGACACCAGCAGGGACTGCCAATGCGCAGGCAGCACCTGAGCGAGCGGCCGGAGCGTTGCCACCACCCTCACGCCGGGGCCCGCATCCGTCACGAGACGGCGGATCGTCTCGGGCGGCGCCGCCGCCAGGTCCTCGCAGGACGCGATGACGACCCGGTCGCCGTCGTCACCCCGGAGCGCGCGGGCGAGCCTCGCCCAACCGGCCTTCCCGGGATCCCGGTGGTCCGCATCGAAGGCGCCGGCATACCGCACGCCCGCCGCCGCCAGCGACGAGCGGCTGTCGCGGAGGGCGTGGCGGATCGCCTCCGTCCCGGTGTCGGGCGGGCCGAGGTACAGGAGGCGCATCCCTGCCGACGGATCGCCAGGGCCTGATCGCATGCCGGAGCTCATGCTCCGTTGCCCGGGTTCAATCCCCGCCGGGCCCGGGCGACGGCGGCACGACGCACCCGTCGGACGACGATCCCGGTGAGCTGGACGGTCGGGATGCGGGCGACGTCGAGGGGCTCGGTGACTCGCATGCGATCGGTAACCCGCCACGCCAGGTGTCGCAACCGACCTCCGGCGCCGGTCGCCCTGGGTGTATGCATCCCGCCGGCCGCGTGCAGCACCCCGAGCGCCATCCGACCGGCGATCACGGGCGGGATCATCACCTCGGTGCCCGAATCGCCCACTGCGGCCTCGTCTGGATCGGGCCCCTCCCATGTCGCACGCTCCATGCGCGCCGTTGGGGGGTCGCCGGGCCCGTCGCGCCGTCCGCCGGGCTCAGTCGGGGCAAGGGTCGAGAGATCGCCCGCGACGTGCACGCCCGAGGTGGCGATGGCCGCGGCCATCTCCCGGGCGACGACGTGGGCGCGCGCGAGCGCCCATGCCGGGACCGTGAGCCGCGGCTCGTCCGCCGCAGGCTCGCGGCTGCGCATGACGGAGGTGGCCTTGCGGACGACCCGGATGTGCAGGGACCTGGGCAGGCCCTCCCGCCAGAACTCGGCGTTGAAGGCCCGAAGGCTCTCAGACTCCGGCAGCGTCAGCGACCGGTTGTCGAGGTCGGGCATCGGCTGGAGCGTGCCCGGGCGCAGGCCGAGGAGGGACTCGAAGGCGCGGAACAGGAACCCATGATCGGCGTCGTCGACGACGACCGCGGTCAGATGGTCGGCTCCGACGACGTCCGCCCAGCGCGCGATCAGCCGGTCGTGGCGCTGCAGGTACCAGAAGCCCTGCGGCGACCGACCGGGCATCGGGTGGGACAGCTGTTCCAGGAACGTCGCGAACGTGTCGCGCCCCCCGCCCTGGACGATCTGCTGGTAGTTGGACGGCAGGACCCGCGCGAGGGGCCGCAGCGTCACGACGATGTGCACCCGCGACGGCCCCAGGTCGTCGCGGATCCGTCGGATGGCATCGGCGTCTGCCCACGCGAAGTGCTCGCTGCTCACGATGGTGCGTGCTTCGCGTGCCCGGGTGAACTCGCCCAGGAGCTGCTTCCAGGGGCCGATACCGGGCGGCGCATCCCAGCCCGGTGGGGCGCGGTGCGTGACCGCCTGCGCGGCCCGGGCCGGATTGCGCGACCAGCCGACCAGGCGCACGTCCTGCCGCAGCAGCTCCGGGCGGGCCGCCCACATGGCGGCCTGGATCGCCGTCGTGCCGGTCTTCGGCGGCCCGATGTGGACGATGCGCGCGCCCGCGGGGAGCGGCATCATCCGGGGTCGTCCCCGCCGGGGAACAGAGTCCGATCCATGGAGCCAACCTCGCTGGCGGGGTGTCGTCTGCGACTAACGATATCGTCCAACCCCCTGGTGATGCCGGGCCACGGAGGCCGCGCTCCCGCGACGATGCTCCCCGACGGTTCGCCGGCGGCCACCGGGCAATGGCACGCGGTGAGGGCCGAGCCGGGGCGGCACCAGCCCTCCGCTAGAATGCGCGCCATGCCCAGCCCGCTCGTCGTGATGAAGTTCGGCGGCTCGTCGGTGGCGGGCGCGGAACGCATCAGGCGGGTCGCGCGCCGCATCGCCCGCGAGCGCGCGCACGGGTCCCAGCTCGTCGTGGTCGTGTCCGCGATGGGCGACACCACGGACGAGCTACTGGCGCTCGCCGCCGCCATCACCGACGAGCCCGACGCGCGCGAGCTCGACGTGCTGCTCGCCACCGGCGAGCACCAGAGCGCCACGCTGGTCTCGATGGCCCTCCACTCATTGGGGGTGCCGGCCATCAGCCTCACCGGTCCCCAGGCCGGGATCACGACCGACGGCCGCTATGGCAGGGCGCGGATCGCGGGCATCGACCCCCGACGCGTCCGCGCGGAGCTGGCCGCCGGCAAGGTGGTGATCGTGGCCGGGTTCCAGGGGATGAGCGTCAGCGGCCTCGAAGGGCTCGAGGCGACCCCCGGGGCCAGTGACGTCCACGCCGCGGAGATCACGACGCTGGGGCGGGGCGGCTCGGACACAACCGCCGTCGCGCTGGCGGCCCGCCTCGACGCCGATCGTTGCCAGATCTACACCGACGTGAAGGGGATCTACACCGCGGACCCGCGGATCGAGCCCCACGCCCGCCAGCTGCCCGTCATCGGCTACGAGGAGATGATGGAGCTCGCCCACCAGGGCGCCCAGGTGATGCAGACCCGGGCCGTGGAGCTGGGCTGGGTCAACGACGTCGTCATCGAGGTCCTCAGCTCGTTCGAGGACGCGCCCGGGACGCAGATCAGGGAGGACCCGCTCGTGGAGCAGCGGAACAAGGTCAGGGGGCTCGCCCACGACCGGAACGTGGCCAAGATCACGCTGGTGGACGTGCCGGACAAGCCGGGCGTCGCGCGCAGCGTGTTCGGGCCGCTCGCGGACGCGGGCATCAACGTGGACATGATCGTCCAGAACGTGGGCCACGGCGGCGCCACGGACCTGTCGTTCACGATCCCGCGCGTGGAGCTGGCCAAGGCCAAGCGGATCCTCGAGCCGCTGATCCGCGAGATGGGCTTCCGGGACATGACCACGGACAGCTCGGTCGCCAAGGTCTCGATCGTGGGTGCGGGCATCCAGAACGCGCCCGGCTACGCGGCCCGGATGTTCGGCACCCTGGCCGATGCGGGCATCAACATCGAGATGATCAGCACCTCGGAGATCCGGATCACCACGATCATCGCCGAGGACCGCGTGGAGGAGGCGGTGCGCGCCCTCCACGCCACCTTCGAGCTCGAGCAGCCCGAGACCGTCGAGGCGGCCGGCGCGGCCGCGGGCTGACCCGGCCCGTGCGCCCGGTGGCATCGCCGCCTCCGTTCCTCGCCCGCCGCGAGCGCTTCACGAGCGTCGGCTCCACGAACGACGTGGTCCGCGGCTGGCTGGAGCAGGGCACGCCCGAGG
>CAYJOH010000123.1:5018-7042 GCA_964371685.1 uncultured Anaerolineaceae bacterium | reverse complement strand
CTAATCGGGGGGGGGGCTGGCGGCGATGGACCCCGCCTCGGTCCCCAGGACCATCGCCAGCTCGCCGCCCGGCGGCAGGGCCGCGGAGAAGGCCGCGACGGCGAGCAGCGTCTCGTCCGCGATCGTGCCCCGGGCGGCCGCCTCGCGCAGGTGGATCCTGACCCGCCGGTCCACCCGCCGGACGGCACCCGCGGACGCGGCCATCCGCAGCACGGGCCGGTCTGCCCCCCACGAGACGTCGACGGCCGGGCCGTCCCCGTCACCCGGCCTGACGTCGACCACCACCGGCTCGTCGGCCGGCGCCGGCTCGTCCGTCCCGAACGGCCCCGCGGACCCGTGGTGGTCGCGGAAGGCCACGAGCGGCACGAGCTCCAGCCGGACGCGCCGCCGTGCGTCCGCGTCCAGCCGCCGCCAGCGCAGGATCGTGGCATTGGCGTCGTGGACCATGGCCGCGCGCAGCTCGAGCGACACGCCCAGCGCCTCCACGGTCCGCACGCGAACGCCCGGCTCCTGGCCGGTCACCCACGCCAGTGGCTCGCCCTCGATGCGGCCCGGGGCGGTCTCCAGCCGGTCGAGCCGCACGGTGGCGCCATCGACCTCGAGCCGCGCCTCGATCGGCCCGACCAGCAGCCGCCGCCCGTCCGGCGGCCGGGTCGCCGCGACCAGCCAGCCGTGGTAGCCGCGGGTCGGCGGCCCGTCCTCGGTGCCCATGGCGTACCCGCCGAGGCCGTTGGCGAGCAGCCACTCGCCGCCGGCGGTCACAATCCGAACCGCTCCACCGCCTGGGCCGCCAGCCGGCCCCCGATCGCGAGCGAGCTGGTCGCCGCCGGCGAGGGCGCGTTGCGGACGTGGAGGACCCGATCGCCGCCAGCGAGGTCGAAATCGTCCACCAGCGAGCCGTCGCGGCCCAGCGCCTGCGCGCGCACGCCCGATGGCCCGAACTGCAGCTGGTCCGCCCGGACCTCAGGCACGTAGCGCCGGAGCTCGCGGGTGAACGCGCCCTTGCTGGCGTCGCGCCACATCTCGGCCGCGCCCGTCCGCCAGAACCGCCGGGCGAGGCGGAGGAACCCGGGGTGGAACAGCGTCTCCGCGAGGTCCCGCGGCGAGACATCGCGGCGCCGGTAGCCGGTCCGGGCGAATGCGAGCACCGCGTTCGGGCCCGCCCACACCTCGCCGTCGATTCGCTTGGTGAAGTGGACGCCGAGGAACGGGAAGCGCGGATCCGGGACGGGGTAGAGGAGGCCGCGCACGAGGTGCCGGGCGTCTGGCGTGAGCGTGTAGTAGTCGCCCCGGAAGGGCACGATCCGCGGGCTGTCCGGCGTCCGGTCGCCGGTCAGCGCGGCCACCCGGTCCGACCACAGCCCGGCGCACGCGATCACGGACCGGGCCTGGACCTCGCCGCGGGGCGTGGACAGCACCAGCCCGTCGGGGCGGCGGGCGATGGCGCTGACCGGGCAGCCGAGCTCGATCGTCCCACCGCGCTCGCGCACGTCGTCGGCGTAGGCGGCGGTCACGCGCGCGAAGTCCACGATCCCGGTCCGCGGGCTCCACAGCGCACGGATGCCGGCGGCGTGCGGCTCCAGCTCGCGGATCCGCTCGGGACCCACCTCCTCGAGGCCGTCGACGCCGTTGGCGAGGCCCCGCTCCATGAGCGCGGCGAGGCGCGGCAGCTCCGCGTCGTCGAGCGCGACCACCAGCTTGCCCGGGAACGCGATCGGGATGCCCCGGGCCTCGCAGTAGCGCTCCAGCAGCGCCTTGCCCTCGCGGCACAGCAGCGCCTTCTGCGAGCCGGGCACGTAGTACAGCCCCGCGTGGACGACGCCCGAGTTGTGGCCGGACTGGTGGGCGCCGACCCGGTCCTCGCGCTCGAGCACGGTCACGCGCAGCCCCGGCCGGTCCTCGAGCAGGCGGAGCGCGGTCGCGAGGCCCACGATGCCGGCGCCGATGATTGCGACGTCCGCGCGCTCGGCCGGGGTGGGGGAGGAGGCGTCCGTCGTCACGAGATGACTGTACCGGGGCCGGCG
>CAYJOH010000123.1:3270-4918 GCA_964371685.1 uncultured Anaerolineaceae bacterium | reverse complement strand
GAGCAGGCGGTCCACGAACTCGGCCTGGGCGGGGTTCAGGCGGCGGCGCGCGTCACCCGGCCGGAGCCAGGCGACGCGGTCGATCTCGGGGACGGTGATCGTCCGCCCGGATCGCGGGGGCCACTCGAGATCGACGGTCATGCTGCTGATCGAGCGTGGGTCGAGGTCGCCCTCGACCGCCCACGCGTGGACGACCTTGCCGGAACGCATCCGGACCTCGCCGAGGTCGATGACCGGGCCGTCCGGGGCCTCGTGACCCAGCTCCTCGCGGTACTCGCGACGCGCCGCGAGCAGGAGGTCCGCCTCGTCGTCGTGGGGCGCGCCCTTGGGCACGGACCAGGCGCCGGTGTCGCGGCGCGCCCACATCGGGCCGCCCGGATGGGCGACCAGGACCTCGACCCCGTCGTCGGTGCGACGGAACAGCAGCAGGCCAGCGGAGATCTTGGGCATCGGCGATCCCGAGCACGCGGCGCACACGAAAGCGCCCGAAGGAACCGTACCGTACCGTCACGCCCACGCCACTGCCAAGCAAGCTCGGCCTTGTCGCAGCGGCCCCGGTCTCCAGCCACCTCGTCGGCCTCGCGGCCATCGTGGCGGCGGTTCGGGGACCCGGTCCGATGATCACTCACCGGTCCGGCGTCGGTACCACCGGCCCCTTCGGGCAGACCGAACGATATCGGCCGGCCAGGAGGGCCACAACGGAGTTGTCCACGAACTTCGGCGAGTGGGGCGCGAAGTTGTCCACGAACGGTGGACAACGTGGACAACTTGTGGACGATCTCGGGCCACCGGCCCCCTGGGACCGGGCGGATCAGCCCTCGTTCGCGACCACGCCCCGAGCCGAGCGGGCGGGCGCGATCTCGTGGTGGCGCAGGCAGCGTGCCTCGTACGACTCCACCGCGGCCGGGCTCTCGAACCCGCCGATCACGATCAGCGGGTCGTCGATCGCGGCAGGGCGCCCGCCGACCAGGCGCTGGGTGCGGGTCGCGCTCTCGCCGCACACGACGCAGATCGCGGTGAGCATGGTGATCTCGTCCGAGAGCGCGAGGAGCTGGGGCATCGCCCCGAACGGGCGGCCCGCGAAGTCCGTGTTGAGGCCGCTGGCGATGACATGGCGCCCGCTCTGGCGGAGGGTCTCGACCACGCGGATGATGCTGTCGTCGAAGAACTGGGCCTCCTCGATACCCACCAGGTCGACGTCGCGCTCGCGCGCGAGCGACAGGATCCGCACGGGCTCCGACCTGGGCACCAGTTCCGAGGGGTAGCGCGCCTTGCTCCGGCTCTCCGCGTACTCGGCGGGGGTCCGGTCGTCCACGTCGGGACGGACGAGCAGGATGCGCCGCTTCGCGATCTCGGCGCGCCGCAGCAGGCGAAGCATCTCGTCGGTCTTGCCCGAGGACATGCAGCCGGCGATGACGTGGAGCCACGGGTCGGCGCGGTACAGCACGGACCGATCGTACCCGCTCGCGGGCGTTGGCGGATTGTCCCGGGGCGTGCAAGGATACGGTGCCATGGACCGCCTGCCAGAGGCGTCCGGCGACAGGCAGCCGGCTCGCGCCCTGCCCGTCTTCGCCGCAGAGGAGCGCTTCCTCGATCTCGTCCGCCTGATCCCGGCGATCGTCTGGGAGGCCGACGGCGAGGACTACCG
>CAYJOH010000123.1:0-3170 GCA_964371685.1 uncultured Anaerolineaceae bacterium | reverse complement strand
CTCGCGCACGCCGCGAGCCACGATTCGCTGACCGGGCTTCGGAACCGGGCCGAGCTGCTGGTGACGGCGTCCGCGCTGCTGACGGACGCGGCGGCGTTGCCGGTCGGGGTCCTGTTCATCGACCTCGACGGGTTCAAGGCGCTCAACGACCGCCGCGGCCACCAGGCCGGCGACGCGGTGCTCCGGGTCGTCGCGGCCCGCCTGTCCGGTGCGGTCCGCGACGAGGACATCGTGGGCCGGATCGGCGGCGACGAGTTCGTGGTCGTCGTGCCCCGGGCGACGATGGGCGGGATCCGCGCCCTCGCCGCGCGGACCCGCCGGTCGGTGTTGGGAGCGTTCAGCCTGGACGACGCCCGCCTGGTGATCACCGCGAGCATCGGCACCGCGATCTCGTCGCCCGGGGACTCGGTGGACGACCTGCTGGACCGGGCCGACCGGGCGATGTACCGGGCGAAGCGCCGCGCCGCGCGAGCACCTCGCCCCACCCGGCGCGCGCCGGGCGCCTCGCCGGGCTGACCGGGCGCGGTCCGCCGCCAGCCCGTAGCCTGTGCGCGATGGGCGTGATCGCGACCGAGGGCCTGACCAAGCACTACCACGCAGGCGGCCTGCGGGCGCGGGTCGGCGGGGCGTCGGCTCGGGGCCGGGCGCCGGGTCGGGGCGGCGCGATCCGCGCCCTCCAGGACGTCACGCTCGACGTCCGCGAGGGCGAGGTGTTCGGCTTCCTCGGGCCCAACGGCGCGGGCAAGAGCACCCTGATCCGGCTGCTGCTCGGGTTCCTGCACCCGACGGCCGGCGGCGCCCGGGTGCTCGGCCTCGACATCGTGCGCGACTCGGTCGCCATCCGGGCCCGGGTGGGCTACCTGCCCGGCGGCATCGCGCTGTACGACGGCCTCACCGGCGAGCGGCACCTCGACTACCTGGCCGAGCTGTCGGCTCGCGAGCCCGTCCGACGCGAGGCCCTGTGCGACCGGCTGGAGCTGTCGGCGCGCACCCTGCGACGGCCGATCCGCGACTACTCGCGCGGCATGCGCCAGAAGATCGGAATCGTCCAGGCCCTCCAGCACGACCCGGAGCTGGCGATCCTCGACGAGCCCAGCGAGGGCCTCGATCCCCTCATGCAGCGCGCGTTCTACGACATCCTCGACGACCTCCGGCGCGACGGCCGGACGGTGTTCCTGTCGTCGCACGTGCTGGCCGAGGTGGAGCGCGTCTGCGACCGGGTCGCGATCGTCCGGGCGGGCCACCTGGTCGCGCTCGAGGACGTGGCGGAGCTGATCCGGCGGCGCAAGCGACGCGTCGACATCGAGCTGGACGGGCCGGCGCCGGACCTGTCGGCCGTGCCCGGGATCAGCGAGCTCGTGGTCGGGGAGCGGCGGATCACCTGCGCGCTCGAGGGCGACCCCCGGCCGCTGCTGGCCGCGCTGGGTGGCGCACCGGTCACGGACCTCACGATCGAGCCCGCCCGGCTCGAGGACGCGTTCCTCGAGCTGTACGCGGGCGAGGAGGCGGCCGAGGCCGGCGACGACGAGGCGGACGCCGGCCAGGCGGGCGGGCCGGGGGCGCCGGACACCCCGGTGGCCGGGCGATGATCAACGGCCCGCTGCTCCGCCGGACCTGGCGCGCGCACGGCGCGCGCGTCGGCCTGATCGCGATCGCGCTCGGCATCTGGGCCTCTCTCATGCCCGTGATGTACGCCACCTTCGGGCGAGAGATGGAGGCGCTCATCGAGTCCGGGATCATCCCGGAGGCGATGCTGCGCCTGATGGGCGGCGGCGTGTTCGGGCTGGACGCCTCCATCGCGCTGGGCACGGGCCACCCGTTCGCCATCGCGCTCCAGATCGTGTACCCGGTCGGGTTCGCGGCCGCCTCGATCGCCGGCGAGCGGCAGCGGGGCACGCTCGAGGTGCTGCTGTCGCGTCCGCTGTCGCGGCGATCGGTGTTCGTCACCCTGCTGGTGGCCATCCTCGCCATCGCCCTGATCACCACGGGCGCCACGGTGGTGGGCACGCTCGTGGGTGCCGCGGCGTACGGCCTCGTCGGCGAGCTCGACCTCGCCCAGCACGCGTTCCTGGTGCTCAACACCGTGCTGCTGCTGGCCGCGCTGGCCGGGATCTCGCTCGCGCTGTCGGCGTCCTTCGACCGGCTGACGCCGGCGATCGGGATCGCGCTCGCGATCGTCCTCGTCGGCTACGTGCTCGAGATCCTCGGCCAGCTGTGGCCGGACGCCGAGTTCCTGGGACCGTACTCGCCGTTCCACTACCTGCGGCCGTTCGACATCCTGCGCGGGCGGGAGGAGGTGTCGGACCTGGCGGTGCTGGGCGCCGTGTTCGTGGCCGCCGTCGCCTATGGCCTGTGGCGCTTCCCGCGCCGGGACCTGGCCGCTCCCACCTGATTCGGGTTTCGCGGCCGGCTCGCGGCCGGCCCGGACGGCACTGGACACGATCGCGACGAACCGCGTGATCGGGCCAGGTGCCGGATCCCGGCCGACCACGAGGTGCCACGTGACCATCGAGGTCGTTGCTCGGAGCCGTTGCCACAAGGGTGTGGACTCATAGTCAATGAACTCGCGAATCCGGCCGTCCCTAACGCCCGGATTACGGAACACGTGGTCTGCAGGTCAACGAGACCGTGGATCCGTGCTGGATTCGGCCAGAATCGGGCCCGCGATACGCGGTTTCAGGGACCTGCAGTCAACGGCCGCCGGGCGAGTGAGCGCGTGCTCGCGTCAAGGCCCGAGGCATTTGACCCTCACGTAACGTCAGGGTCTATGGTGCGCGCATGGACGAACCGGGGACCTTGCGGGTAGGGGCGGTCGCGCGGATGGCCGGCGTGACCGTTCGGACGCTGCACCACTACGACGAGATCGGGCTCCTTCGCCCGACGGGGCGCTCCGAGGCCGGCTACCGCCGGTACACGGAGGTCGATCTCGAGCGGCTGCAGCGGATCCTGTTCTACCGCGAGCTCGAGTTCGGCCTCGACCAGATCAAGGAGGCGATGGCCGACGGTGACGCCGACGCCCTCGACCACCTGCGCCGCCAGCACCGGCTGCTGCAGGACCGGATCGAGCGGCTGCGGCGCCTCGCGGACGCCGTCGCGAAGGCCATGGAGGCACACCAGATGGGAATCAACCTCACCCCCCAGGAGCGGCTCGAGGTGTTCGGCGACTTCGA
>CAYJOH010000122.1:4484-7049 GCA_964371685.1 uncultured Anaerolineaceae bacterium | reverse complement strand
GGCGTGCCCCGGGCCCTCCCGGGTGGCGCGGCCCGGAGCGGGCGCGGCTGGACGCGTGCGCGGCGACGCACGGGAACATGGGCCCATCCGGGCCACGTGGACGACATCGACGTTTTCCCCCGGCGATGCGGTGATGCAGTTGGCAGGTGGGACGATCCTATCGCCACCTTGCAGGGCACCTTGCGGTGGTGCCGCGCCGCCACGCGTCCATCGGCGGGTCCCATGACCCACCCGTGACGATGGGGTCAGCTCTCGTCCGGCGCCTCGGCGGGGAGGTGGACCGTCAGGGCGGCGCCGCGGCCGGGCGCGGCGGGTTCGAGCAGCAGGTCGCCGCTCATCGCCCGGCACAGCTCGCGCGACACGTACAGCCCGAGGCCCGAGCCCTCGGCGGCCGGCCGGCCGCGGCCCCGCTCGAACCGCTGGAACAGCCGGTCGCGATCCGCGTCGGGGACGCCGGGGCCGTGGTCCGCGATCGTGACGGCGAGGTCGGACGCGACGGGATCGATGTCGATCGCCACGTCGATCGGCGTGCGGCCGCCGTACCCCACGGCGTTGTCCAGGATGGCCCACAGCACCTGGTCGAGCTGGTCGGGGTCCGCGAGCGCGAGCCAGCCCTCGGACCGGTCCTCGATGCGGAGCGGGACGTCGGCGGCCCCCAGCGCCTCCCAGGTGCGCCGGACGCGGGGCGCGAGGGAGAACACCTCCAGCCTCGGCCGCAGCGCCCCGGACTCGATCCGGCTGACCGTGAGCAGCTGGCGCACCATCCGCGACAGGCGGTCCGCCTGCTCCACGATGATCCCGAGCCGCCGGTCATCAGTCTCCGCGGACAGCTGCTGGGCGTAGCCGCGGATGCTCGCCAGCGGTGTCTGGAGGTTGTGCGAGACGCCGCGCAGGAAGTCGTCCTTCGCCTCGTCCAGCGACACCAGGCGCGTGTTCTGCAGCTCGACGCGCGCGTACAGCTGGGCGTTGCGGATGGCGGCCGCCACCGCGATCGCGAACAGCTCGAACAGGTCCTGGTCCGCGCGCTCCCAGGTCCGCGTCGCCGGCACGTGCCCGGTCAGCACGCCGAGGATCTCGCCGGCGGCCGTCAAGGTGGCGCGGACGGGCCGCGGCTCGCCCGGGACGACCTCCTCCTCGGGGATCTCCACCGGGTCCACCAGCAGGACCTCGCAGTCGATCATGCCGAAGGCCGCGGTCGCCTGCTCGCCCGCGCGCGCGACGAGGATCTCGGGTCGCTCGTGGATGGTCGTCTCCTCGAGCGCGTCGAGGATCCGGCGCAGCTCGCGGTTCCGCCGCTCCAGCACGCGCGCGAGCCGGTTGTGGCTCTCGGCGAGGCGGCTGAACTCGTCGTCGCCGGGCAGCTCCAGGGCCGTGGCGAGGTCCCCGGACGAGACGCGCTCCACCGCCCGCGCGATCTCGCGCAGCGGCGCGCTGAGGTCCGCGGCCAGGAGGGCCGCCAGCAGCACCGCGAGCACGACCGCGACCGCGATCGCGAGCAGCAGGACGCGGGCCAGCGTGTTGTCCGCGCCCGCGCCGGCGGTGACGACCAGGACGACGATGCCGAAGCCCGCCACGGGCAGGACCGCGGCCGCGACGAGGCCGAGGGTCAGCCGGGCGCGGAACCCGGGGCCGGTGCGCCGGTAGGGGAGCTTCCCGTCCCCCATGTGATCAACGGCCGGGCCGTCGTCGCCGCGCGGGTCGCCGATCGGCTCGCGCCCGGCCTCGACCCCCGGCTCGGACGTCACTGGGCGCCGGCTTCCTGGGCGCCTACGAGGCGGTAGCCGATGCCGCGCACCGTGAGCAGGTGCGCCGGCCGGTTCGGGTCCACCTCCACCTTCTGGCGGAGGCGGCGCATCGTGACCCAGACGTAGCTCGGGTCCGCGTCCTCGGTGTCGGCCCAGCCGCGGGCGAGCAGGGTCTCCGTGGTCACGGTCTGGCCGAGGTTCGCGGCGAGGGCGTACAGGAGGCGCGACTCGGTGGGGGTCAGCGAGACCGTGCTGCCGGCGACGATCGCCTCCCGCCGGTGGAGCTCCAGGGCGAGGTTCGGCCCCAGCTCCAGCCGCTGGCGGGGGACGCGGTCGCCGAGCCGCCGCAGGACCCGCTGGATCCGGGCCCGCAGCTCCGGGTAGTGGTAGGGCTTGGTGACGTAGTCCTCGGCGACCTCGTCGAGGAGGTCCGCCTTGGAGTCCGCGGTGTCGATCGCGGACAGCACGATGATCGGGAGGTCGGCCCGGGCCTTGACCTCGCGCGCGAGCGTGAGCCCGTCCATCCGCGGCATCAGCATGTCGATGACCAGCAGGTCCGGCCAGGCGTGCGCCAGCCGGCGCAGCGCCTCCTCGCCGTCGCGCGCGGTCTGGACCTCGTAGCCGTCCGCCGTCAGCTGGTCCGCCAGGATGACGAGGAGGTTGGGGTCGTCGTCCACGATGAGGATCCGCGGCGATGCGACGCCGTACGGGCCGGGTCCACCGTGCAGCATGCGGCGAGGATAGCGCGTGGCATCACGTGCCCTCGGCCGTGCCCGCGGCCTGGCGCGCCCGGGCCGGTGCCGCTGGGCCGACCATACGG
>CAYJOH010000122.1:0-4384 GCA_964371685.1 uncultured Anaerolineaceae bacterium | reverse complement strand
GGCTCGGCGGCCGCAGTGACCGCGAAGCGAGCCAACCGAAGATGACCCAGGAGTCATGTCCGGGCGCGGTCGGCCCTCGTCAGTCGCAGGCGGAAGGCCGTCCGGTCGGGGTCGCCCGCCCGCAAGCCCAGCCGGCGGGCCCACGTGCTGCGGGTCCGCTCGATGTCGGCCGCGGTGGCAGGCCCGGCATCGACCAGCTCCAGGCCGAACGCCGCCCAGTCGGCCGCGAGGCCGTCGTCGAGGCGCCGCCGGACGTCCAGCGCCGGGTCGAGGCCGTCCCGGGCCGCCGGCGCGAGCAGCAGCTCCACCTCGCCGCCCGGGGCGAGCAGCCCGGCGATCCCCGCGGCGCCAGCGGGGTCCAGCGCCAATGCCGCACGCAGCAGCGAGCCCCAGGGCAGGTTGATGGTCACCCGGCCGGCGGTCCCGGCCAGCTCCGCGGGCAGCGCCTCGGCGGCCGCGACGACGAACAGGGCGTTGGGCAGACCGCCGCGCCGGGCGGGTAGGGCGGCACGACGGGATGCCTCGGCCATGGCGGCCGCCACCGGGTCGGCGCCCACGACGAGGCGGTCCGGGTTCGCGGCCGCGGTCGCGAGGACGAACCGGCCGTCACCCGTGCCGAGGTCAACGACGACGCCGCCCGCGCGGGCGGCCCGTTCGGCGAGTTAGCCGACGTCCACCTCGGTGACGCGCCGGCCGGTCACGATGCGCATGGTGAGAGGCTACGCCGCGTCCGGTCGTCCGACAAGCGAGCTCGCCTACACTCTCGGGCGATGTCGGACCTGCCCATCCGCCCGTACGAATCCCGGCCCGCCGCCGTCCACCCATGGGACCCGCGGACCCGGGACGTCGCCCGTCGGGTTGCCGCGCTGGTCGCGTCCGCGTGGCCGGGCGCGGTGGCGGAGCACGTCGGGAGCTCGGCCGTGCCGGGATTGCCGGGCAAGAACATCGTGGACCTCGGGATCGAGGCGAACCCGGACGACATCCCGGGCCTGACCGGCGCGCTCCACTCGCTGGGCTTCGGGCCACAGCGGGGGATGGCGCCCTTTCCGCCGACCCGGCCGATGCTGATCGGGGCCGTCGAGGAAGGCGGCGAGACGTTCCGCATCCACCTCCACGTGATGCCGCCGGCGCGGCGCGAGCTGGCCGAGCTGCGAGCCTTCCGCGACGCGCTGCGCGCGGACGACGCGCTGCGCGACGCCTACGCGGCGGCCAAGCAGCGGATCGTGGAGGCGGCCCCCGACGGCGAGGCCAACCAGCTGTACACGGTCCACAAAGGCGACTTCGTGCAGGAGGCGCTGTACCGGCTGGGGATCCGGCGCGGGCCCGCCGACGCCCCGTCGCCGCTCGCGCCGGGCGCGACGATCGGGGTCATGGGGGGCGGGCAGCTGGGCCGGATGCTGGGCGTCGCGGCGCGCGCGATGGGCTACCGGATCGTCGCCCTGGACCCGGACCCCGCCTGTCCCACGTCGGCGGTCGCGGACGAGATCGTGGTCGGCGCCTACGACGACGCCGGCGCGGCGGCGCGGCTGGGGGCGATGTCGGACGTGGTCACGTACGAGCTGGAGCACGTGGGGCTCGAGGCGGCCGCGGCCGCCGGCGGGAACGCGCCGCTCTGGCCCGGGCTTGCGGCGCTGCGCGCCACCCAGGACCGGCTGGCCGAGCGCCGGTTCGTCCGGGACATCGGGGAGTGGACGGCGCCGTGGAGCGAGGTTCGCGGCGTGGACGAAGCCGGCGCCGCCGCCGAGGCTCTCGGCTACCCGCTGCGCCTCAAGCTCCCGCTGGGCGGCTACGACGGCCGCAACCAGGTCCGGATCACGGCGCGTGACGAGGTCGCGGGCGCGGTTGCCGCGCTCGGTGGCGACGACGGCCGGCCGCTGCTCCTGGAGCGGGAGATCGACTTCGAGGCCGAGCTGTCCGTCGTGTGCGCGCGCGACCGCGAGGGCCGGACGCTCGCGTACCCGGTCTCGCGCAACGTGCACGACGGCGGAATCCTGGTCGAGAGCGTGGCCCCGGCCCCGGTCCACCCGCTGGTCGCCAACGACGCGCGCGAGGTCGCGGACTCGATCGCCCGCGGGCTGGACCTGGTGGGCGTGATGACGGTGGAGCTGTTCCAGCTCCGCGGCGGGGGCCTGATGGTCAACGAGCTGGCGCCGCGGGTCCACAACTCCGGGCACTGGACGATCGAGGGCGCCGCGACATCGCAGTTCGAGCAGCACCTGCGGGCGATCCTCGGGCTGCCGCTGGGCTCGGTGGCGCCGCACGGCGTGGCGGCGGTGGTCAACGTGCTGGGGACCGGTCCCGACCGCCCGGCGCGGCTGGCAGGTGTCGAGCGGGCCCTCGAGGACCCCGGCGCCCACGTCCACGTCTACGGCAAGCGGCGGGTGTTCGAGCGGCGCAAGATGGGCCACGTGACGGTCGTCGGCCGGGACGCGGACGAGGCCCTGGCCCGCGCGCGGCGCGCCCGCGCGGCGCTGCACTGGGAGGACTGACGGTGGTGGGCGAGACGGCGCCGGTGGTCGGGATCGTCGGCGGCAGCCGGTCGGACTTCCCGGTGCTCGAGAAGGCGGTCATGACGCTCGAGCAGCTGGGCGTGCCCTGCGAGCTGCGGGTCGTGTCGGCGCACCGGACGCCGGATCACCTGTTCCGCTACGCGGAGACCGCGGCCGGCCGGGGGCTGCGCGTGATCATCGCGGGCGCCGGCGGGGCCGCCCACCTGCCGGGGATGCTGGCGGCCAAGACGACGCTGCCGGTGATCGGGGTGCCCGTGCCGACGCAGCACCTGGGCGGCCTGGACTCGCTGCTCTCGATCGTGCAGATGCCGCGCGGGATCCCGGTCGCGACCGTCGCCATCGGCAACGCGGAGAACGCGGCGCTGCTCGCGGCCGCGATCCTCGCCCTGTCCGATCCCGCGCTGGCGGCGCGGCTGGCCGAGCTCCGCGCGACCCAGACCGACGCGGTGATGGCGGACCCGTCCAACGCGGAGCCGCTGCCGGGGTGACGCCGGGGGCGATCGGCGGCGCCGGGCTAGACTGCCCGGTCATGGACGACGAGCGCTGGGAACCCGGCATGCCCGTGCTGGACCGGCAGCCGGCCGCTGCCGGCGCCCGTGCCGTGGGCGGCGCGCGCGGACCGGCCGGCGCGGATGCCGCCCTGCTGCCCCCCAGCCTCCGCGGCCTGCCGCCCCGCAGCGTCCCGGAGGTCGCCCCGACGCCGCTGCAGCGGCACTACGTCCTGCTGTCCGCCCCGGCGCTCGTGGCCGGCGCCGTCGCGATCACGGCGCTCGAGATGGGCGCCGGGTTCGGCAGCTGGCTGGTCAAGGCGTGCGTGCTCGTCGCCGCGCCGTTGCTGCTCGTCACGACCGCGGACGCGACGCTCCGGATCTGGCGGTCGGCGTGGGCGTGGATGCCGGTGAACCGCGGTCGCGGGCTGTTCCGGCTGTGCTGGGTGCTCGCCAGCCTCGTGTTCCTGGCCCTGATCGCGGCTGCGCTCGTGCTGGTGCTCGGTGCCTGAGCCGCGGGATCGGGTGGGGCCGCAGGGGCAGCGGCCCGCGGGCCCGATCGAGCGCCACCTGGACCCCGACGAGCTCCGGGCGCTCGCGGCGCTCGGGCGAGGCCCCGATGCGCGCTCGACGGACGTCCCCTCCGGTCGCGGCACACCGGCCTGGATCGCCGCCTCGCTCGGCTTCTGCTCGCGGTGCGGCGAGGAGCTGGTGTTCGGCCCGCTGGCGGAAGAGAACCGTGAGCGCCTCGCCTGCGCGGCCTGCGGCTTCATCGCGTATGTCAATCCGCGGCTCGTGGTCACCACGCTGCCGGTGACGGACGCCGGCGAGCTGGTGCTGCTGCGGCGGGGGATCGAGCCCGGTTACGGGTCGTGGGCGCAGCCCGGCGGATTCCTCGAGGTCGACGAGACGGTGTGGGAGGCCGCCGTCCGCGAGACGCTCGAGGAGACCGGCCTGGTCGTGGAGCCGGGCGAGATCGTCGGCCTGTATTCGCGCCTGGAGGCGGGGGTCGTGGTCGTCGCCTTCGTGGCCCGGATCCTGGGCGGGGCATTCCGGCCGAACCCCGAGGCGCTCGAGATCCAGGCCTTCGCCGCCGATCGGATCCCGTGGGACGGGATCGCGTTCAAGACGACGTTCTGGGCCCTTCGCGACTGGGTCACAGCGCGCCACCCGGGGGTCGCCGTCCCCGAACGGTTCCGTGGCGAGGTGGGGTTCTAGACCACGCCGCCATCGGCGGGCAGCGGCCGCGGCCGTGCGTGTGACGCACGGGGCCACCGGCGGGGCGGATCGGTCGACGGCGACCGACGCGCCGACCGGCGGACGCCGGCCTCAGCCGAGGTCCACGAACACGTTCTTGACCTCGGTGTACAGCTCCAGCGCCTCCAT
>CAYJOH010000121.1:0-7061 GCA_964371685.1 uncultured Anaerolineaceae bacterium | reverse complement strand
GCGCCGGCGGCCGCACCCCCCCCCCCGGCGCCCCCCCCGGCCGCGACGACGGGCCCGACGGGGGCCGCGGCGCCGAGGGCGAGCCCCGCCGCGCCGACGCCGGCCGCCTCCGAGGGCCAGGACCCCATCGGCGCGCTGGCCGACCTGGACTCGTACAAGCTCGCGATGACCATCGCGTCCGAGAACGTGGCCGGCGGCATCGCCGCCATGGGCGACATCTCGATCTCCGGCACGTTCGTGCGCGAGCCCGAGGCCGCGGCGGACCTGCTGCTCGCGATCGGCGAGTCGGGCCAGGCGCTCGAGATGCGGATCGTCGAGTTCGGCGGCAAGACGTATGTGGACATGGGCGGCGGTCTCACCGAGGGCGGTGCCTCGCAGTCCAGTCTCGTGTCCTCGTTCTCGCCGGACAAGCTGCTGGGCGGGTTCTCGACGTACACGCCGCAGATGCAGGTCGTGGGCGACGAGACGAAGAACGGCGTCGCGACGACCCATCTCACGGCCACGCCCGCGCTGATGGCGGCGGCCGCCGCGTCGCTGTCGTCGCTCGGGCTTGACGACGCGACCTGGTCCTGGGACGTGTGGATCGCGAAGGACGGCGGCTACGCGGTCAGCTACGTCATGGAGGGCAGGGGCGCGGGCGATGCCTCGATGGCGATCTCGCTGGACCTGACCGACGCCAACAGCCCGTCGAACGTCGTCCAGGCGCCCTGATCACGGCGCCGCAGATCGGCGCAACATGACGATCGGATCGGGAGCCCACCCGAACCGATGGGTTCGCATCCGGCCCAGAGGAGGCGTATCGTCAGGTCGCGGGGCGCCGGATCCGAGGGCGCTCACGTTCCGCCGTGGCCGCGAGCGGGTCACCGTGGCCGTGCCGATACGACGGGTGACGCAGGTCCGCAGGCCTAACACGGGGGTCGGCTGATCGTTATGAGCATGGACGACGAGGCGCTCGAGCGTCTCGTGGATGCGGCTCGCAAGGGCGACCCGGAGGCATTCGGGGCGCTGTTCGACCGCTACCACGCGCCGGTCTACCGCTACGTCGTCGCCCGCGTCAACCGCCCGAGCGACGCGGAGGACCTGGCGCAGCTCGTCTTCGTCAAGGCCCTGGAGGCGCTGCCGCGCTACGAGGCGCGGGGCGTCCCCTTCGGGGGCTGGCTGTTCAAGCTGGCCAGGAACGTGGTGATCGATCACATCCGGACCCGCCGGGAGCACGCACCGCTGGACCTGATCGTCGAGCGGTCCACGGACGCGGACGGCCCGGACGAGCTGGCGGTGCTCCGCCAGGAGATGGACAGCGTCGCGGCCGCACTGCGCCGGCTGACACCCGAGCAGCGCGAGGCCATCGAGCTGCGGTTCTTCGCGGGACTGTCCGCGAGGGAGGCGGCCGAGGCCATGGGCCGGCAGGAAGGCACCGTGCGGGGCCTCCAGTTCCGGGCCATCGCCGCGCTCCGCCGGGAGCTGGGCATCGAGGTCGGCCCCGACGAGCTGCCACGGGTCTCAGGGACGACCCGATGAACGAGGACGAGATGCAGGCACTGGAGCCGCTGGCGGGCGAGGAGCTCGAGCGGCAGTTGGCACGGTACGCGCGCGTTCGGCTGGATCCCACGCCGGCGCAGTCGCGACGTGCCCGCGGGGCCGTGATGGAGCTCGCCTGGCGGAAACGGCTTGACCGGCCCTCGGCGACGTCCTCGCATCGAGGCCGGCGCGGCCTGTTCGCCTCCTGGACCGCCCGGCGGCTGGGGGCATCGATGGCCGCGGCGGTGCTCGCCGGGCTGCTCGTCGGGTCCGCGACGTTCGCGGCTTCGCGGGCCGGCGGCCCGCTCTATGACGCGCGCCTGAGCTTCGAGGCGCTGACGCTGCCCGCGGATCCGGAGGCCCGGCTCGAGGCGGAGCTCGCTCAGGCGCAGACCCGGCTCGCGGAGCTCGTGGAGGCGGCCGGGCGCAGCGACCAGGGCGCGGTCCGGGCCGCCCTCGCGGGCTACGAGCGATCGCTGGACGACCTCTCGGCCACGACCGGTGGGCCCGCGAACCGGGCGCGCGAGGCGGTGGAGTTCCACCGCACCGTGCTGCTCCATCTCATGGACACCGCGCCGCCGCAGGCGCTGTCCGGCCTCGAGAATGCCCTCGCGCGCAGCAGCGGCGTGATCGAGAAGCTCGGCGTGGCCGGCGGCGGCTCCGGGGCCGGCAGCGAGTCTGACCCGGGCTCCGGCGGCAACGCGGGCGGGGGTAACGCGGGTGGGGGCAACGCCGGCTCCGGCGACGATGGCGGCAAGCCCGACCGGACGCCCGGCCCGGCGCGGACGCAGGCGCCGGACCCGACGCCCAAGCCCCCCAAGTCGCACAAGCCGAACCCGGGCAAAACCCCGGCGCCGGCGGCAACCCAGGGTCAGGGCCAGGGCCAGCCCTAACCCAACCCGGCCATCCCACGCGATCCCGGCCCTTCCGATCGCGATCCCGGCCCTTCGCATGGCCCACGCCCGACGCGCAGCCGCCACGCACGGGCGGTACCCTCGCGTCGCACGGAGGAGAGCGACGCATGCGGCTGACCGTCCTGGGCGCCGGCCCGGCCTACACCGACCGGGAGGGCGCGTCGGGCGCCAGCTACCTCGTCGCGGAGGGGGACACGCACCTGCTGCTCGACCTTGGGCAGGGGTCGTTCCCGCGGATCTTCCCCCACGTGTTCCCGCCGGACCTCGACGCGGTGGTCGTGAGCCATCTCCACCCCGACCACTTCATCGACCTCGTCCCGCTCCGCCACTTCCTGCGTTACGAGTTCGAGCCGCCGCGTCGGGTGCGGGTGCTCGGCCCCGGCGACCTTGCCCGGCGCCTGGACGCCCTTCACGACGAGCCCGGGTTCACTGCCGCGGCGCTGGACGTGGAGCGGCTGGGCCAGGATCCGCGGCGGATGGGTGCACTCCGCCTGGAGGCGCGATTGGTCGCCCACACGGACGAGAGCTACGCGGTCCGCGTCGTGCCGGACGCCGGCCCGGGTCTCGTGTACAGCGGCGACTGCGGGCGCGCCGACGACATCGCCCCACTCCTCCGGCCGGGAGACACGCTGCTCGCCGAGGTCTCGTTCGGGCCTGGACCGGTCCCGGCGGGCGTGCTCCACCTCGATGGTCCCGCGGTCGGGCGGCTGGCGGCCGCGACGGGCGCCGGCCACGTGCTCCTGACGCACCTGCAGATGGGGTTCGACGCCGGCGAGACGCTGGCCGCGGTGCGGGAGCGGTACGACGGGCCGGTGGAGTTCGTGTGGCCCGGCACCCGGCTGGACGTCGGGAGCCGGGACTGACGGGGCCGGGGGCGGACACCCGCACCCCGGCCCGGGTCGCCTCTCGGGGACAGCGACGCTCCGCTGATCGTGGGTCGCGGGTCCCGGCCGCGTCCAGTACCAATGGGCCCTGACCAGCCGCACCCATCCCCACCGATCCTCACCCGGGACACGACACGTGGTGCGTCGCGGCAACCGGGCCAGCAACCGGGCCCGCACCCGCGTGTCGGCTACCCTTCGAGCGCAGCGGAGCGGAGGATGACCGGGCCGGTGGGCGACCAGGACGAGCGCGAGCACGGGACCGAGACGTCCGACCGCGGCCCGGGCGCGGACGCCCCGCCGCGCGAGGGGGCGCTCGCGGTCGTCGCGGCCAGGCTCCGCGACAACCTGGGCGACGTCGCGACCATCCTGCCGCTGGTGCTCGTCGCCGCGTTCGTCGCGCGCGTCGCGTGGCTGAACCTCCCGGTCGGGGGGCTGATCTTCGACGAGGCGTACTACGTCAACGCCGCGCGCGTGATCCTCGGCTGGCCGGTCGCCGAGGGCGCCCACTACGCGGGCAGCCCCGCCGGCCTCGATCCCAACACCGAGCACCCGCCGCTGGGCAAGCTCCTGATCGCGCTGTCGATGAGCCTGCTGGGCGACAACGGGATCGGCTGGCGGCTGCCGAGCGTGATCGCGGGCATGATCGCCCTGGCCGCCGTGTACCGCATCGTGCGCGACGGCGACGAGACGGCCTGGATGGGCGTCCTGGTCGTGGTGATCCTCGCCTTCGACAACCTCACCCTCGTCCACGGCCGCATCGCGACGCTGGACATGCTCGTCCTGGCGCCGATCCTCGTGGGCTCGTGGCTGGCGATGCGCCGCCGCTGGGCGCTCGCAGGCGTGGCCATGGCGGTCGGGCTGCTGGTCAAGATCACGGCCGTCTACGGCGTGGCGGCGGTCGGGCTGCTGTACCTGCTCGAGGAGGGGCCGCGCTGGTGGCGCGGCAGGCGGATCCCCCTCCCGGACCTGCGTGGCCCGGTGGTGTTCGGGCTCACCTTCGTGATCGTCGCGCTGGTCGGGCTGGGCGCCCTGGGCGCTCGGTACACGACATTCGCGAGCCCGTTCGACCACCTGCGCCGGATCGTCGAGTACGGCTCGAGGCTGGACGCTCCGGTGGGCAACACCGGCTTCTGCCCGGCCGCCGACAGCCGGCCCTGGCAGTGGATCTTCAACGAGTGCCAGATCGCCTACCTGCGCGTGGACGTGACGGTGCGCGCCGGCGACGAGGTGGTCTCGTCAAGGCCGTCGATCGACTTCCGCGGCGCCCTCAACCCCCTGCTCGCGGGCGCGATCCCCCTGAGCGCGCTGTTCGCCGCCTGGTACGCCTGGCGGACGGGCAACCGGCTTGCCCGCTGGGCCGTGGCCTGGGGCGCGGCGAGCTACCTGCCCTACGTGCTGCTGGCGCTGGTGACCCAGCGGATCATGTACATCTACTACGTCCTGCCGGCGGTCCCCGCGGTGGCGGCCGCGATCGCGATCCTCCTGCTGCGCTCGGGGCTGCCGCGCTTCGTCCGCTGGGGGTTCCTCGCGGCGTACGCCGTGGGCTTCGCCGCCTACTATCCGTTCCGGCAGATCCCCTGACCGATGGCCGGGCCGACGCCGAACGGAGCCCGGATTGCCCCCAGCGCGGGCCACCGCCTCGCCCTCCCTGCGGCGCTCCTGCTGTACGTCGTCCTCGCGGTCGCGCTGACCGCGGAGGCCTGGGGCGCGCCCGCGAGCCGCTGGGTCGGCGGCTGCTGCGACCAGCAGCAGGCGATGTGGTTCCTGCGCTGGGTCCCATCCGCCATCGAACAGGGCCTGGATCCGTTCGTGACCTACCAGATGAACGCCCCGACCGGCGTCAACCTGACGTGGAACTCGTGGATGCCGGCCATCGGGCTCGCGATCGCCCCGGTCACCGTCGCGGCCGGCCCGGTGGTCGCCTACAACGTGGCGATCGTCGGGGCGATCGCGCTCAGCGCCCTGGCCGCCTTCGTCGCGCTCCGACGATACGCGGATGGGCTGGCCGGGCCCCTCGTCGGCGGCGCCGTCTACGGGTTCTCGCCGTACGTCGCCTCGCACGCCGCGCTCCACCTGAACCTGGTCGCCGCGTTCGTGCCGCCGCTGGTGCTGATCGTGCTCGACGAGCTGCTCGTCCGCCGGCGGCATGGAGCGGTCGCGCTGGGCGCGGCGCTCGGCGGCCTGGCCGGGCTCCAGGTGCTGGTGTTCGAGGAGCTGGTGGCCACGGGCGCCGTCGCGGCCGCGGTGCTGGCCGGGATCCTTGCCGTCACGGTCCGCGACCGGGCCGCGATCAGCGAGGGGATGCGGCGAGTGGGCCGGGCGTTCCTGCCGGCCCTGGCCGGGCTGCTGGTCGTCGCGGGGCCGCCGCTGGCGGTACAGTTCCTCGGGCCACTCCGCCTCGGGGGGCAGGTCCAGGACACCGCGCGCTTCTCCACCGACCTGCTCAACGTCGTGCTGCCGACGCGGTTCCAGCTGTTCGCGCCGGATCCCGCGACCGCGATCTCGCACGGGTTCAGCGGGCTGTACCACGAGGCCACGGCCTATCTCGGCTTGCCGCTGCTGTTGATCCTCGTCGTGGCGGCGGCGCGTCGCTGGACGGACCGGCGGGTCCGCGTCGCGGCCCTGGCGGCCGTCTCGATGCTCGTGCTGTCGCTGGGCCAGACGCTCACGATCGGCGGCGTGGCGACGGGCGTGCCCCTGCCGTGGCTCCCGATCAGCCGCCTGCCGCTCCTCGAGCATGCCATCCCGGGCCGCCTGACCCTGTACCTGTGGCTCGCGGTGGCCGTGATCGTCGCGGTCCTCGTGGGCGAGCTCGCGGCCCGGCGTGCGTCGTACGCCGGCCCCCGATTCGCGGCGCTCGGCCTGGCGCTCGCCGTGGCCCTGCCGGCGCCGTTCGGCTCGTCCACCGTCGAGGTCCCGGCCTTCTTCCACGGCTACGACCGGCAGGGCATCGCCGACGACGCGATCGTGCTCGTGGCGCCGCACTTCACCAACGGCGCCGGCGCGGCGCCGATGCTCTGGGCGGCCGTCGCGGGCAATCGGCCACGGCTGTACGAGGCGTACGCCTACGTGCCCGACGAGGAAGGCAAGCCACGGTACGGACCCGCGTCCACGCAGCTCACCCGGATCATGGAGCGGATCCAGGACGACGGGGTGACGCTGGTCGCGAGGGGCGAGGTCCGCGAGCAGGTCCTGCGCGACATCGCCGCCAACGGGATCACGGACGTGATCGTGGGCCCCATGGACCACCGCGAGCAGATGGTCGTGTTCTTCACGGACCTGTTCGGCCGGCCGCCGGCCGAGGTGGACGGGGTCCAGCTGTGGCGCGGGGTGGCCGGCGGCTGAGGCGGGCGGTGTCCGGGCCGCCGAGCGCGAGCGGGTCGCGGCACCGGGCGGCGCCGAAACGAAGAACCGGCCGGGGGCGGTGAGCCCGACCCGGCCGGTTCGATCGTGTGGCCGGCGCCTCGCGGCGCCCGTTGGTGGCGGCCCTTAGCGCTTGCGCGCCTCGGGGGCCGGCGTGAGCAGGAGGACCGTCGCCAGCAGCCCGGCCATCGCGACCAGGAGCAGCTGCCAGGCGCTGCCCGACGGGCTCGAAGGCCCGGAGATCGAGCCGGTGTCCGTGCTCGGAGGCGTGACGTCCGGGGTGCCGGTCTCGGCCTCGACGCTGCCCTCAGGGGTCACGACCGTCTCGGTCGTCTGCGTGGTCTCGGTCGTCTGGCTGGTCGTGGTCGACGACGTGTCGGTC
>CAYJOH010000120.1:5488-7091 GCA_964371685.1 uncultured Anaerolineaceae bacterium | reverse complement strand
CGCGCGTGCCTGAGACACTCGGCCGGTCAATGCCGCCGTCGGAGCCCCGGTGACCTCGTCCCAGCGCTGGACCATGCTCGCGGCCATCCTCGGGTCGTCGATGGTGTTCCTCGACGGCACCGTGATGAACCTTGCCCTGCCCCGGATCGGCGAGGAGCTGCCGGCCACGCTGGTGTCCACGCTCGAGGGGCAGACGTACGCGGTCAGCGGCTATCTCGCGACGCTGGCCGCGCTGCTCGTCCTGGCCGGGGCGCTCGCGGACTACCACGGCCGCCGGCGGGTGTTCGCGATCGGGCTGGTCGGGTTCGGCGTCACGTCGGTGCTGTGCGGGATCGCGCCCACGCTCGAGCTCCTCGTCGTGTTCCGGGTGCTCCAGGGCGCGGCCGGCGCGCTGCTCGTGCCGGGGTCGCTCGCGATCCTCACCGCGCTGTTCGACGGCCCCGCGCGGGCCCGGGCGTTCGGCATCTGGGCCGCGGCGACCTCCGCCACCACGCTGATCGGGCCGGTCATCGGCGGGCTGCTGGTCGACGGCGTCAGCTGGCGGGCCGCGTTCCTGATCAACGTGCCGCTGGTCGTCGTCGCCCTGTACGCCACCGTGCGCTACATGCCCGAGACGCGCGCCGAGGGCGCCAGCGGCCGCTTCGACTGGCTGGGGGCCGGGGTCGCGGTGGTGGCGGTAGGCGGGGTCGCGTTCGGCGTGATCCGGGGCCAGGACCGCCACTGGGAGGATTCGCTGGCGTGGGCGGCGCTCGCGATCGGGCTGGTCGCGATGGTCGCCTTCCCGATCCTGATGGCCCGGCGCCCGAACCCGCTGGTCCCGCTGGGGCTGTTCCGGCGCCGGGCGTTCGCGACGATCAACCTCTCGACGTTGCTGATCTACGGCGCCCTGTACACGGTGTTCACGTTCCAGGGGCTGTTCCTCCAGGGCGTGCTGGGGTACTCGGCGACCGCGGCCGGGGTGGTGGGACTGCCGACGGGGATCCTGCTCACGGTGCTGTCGACCCGCGTGGGGGCGCTCGCGGGACGGTACGGCGCACGGCCGTTCCTGGTCGCCGGGCCGCTGCTCATGGCCGCCGGCCTCGCCTGGTTCGCCCGGATCCCTGCCACCTCCGAGCCGTGGCGGCTGGCGTTCGACGATCCCGCCACGATCGCCCCGCCAGGCTCCGTGCTCGTCGACGTCCTGCCGTTCATGGTGCTGTTCGGCGTGGGGCTGTCGCTGGTCGTCGCGCCGCTGACGTCCACGCTGATGTCATCGGTGCCGGTGCGGAACGCGGGCGTGGCGTCGGCGATCAACAACGCCATCAGCCGGATCGGGCAGCCGATCCTGTCCGCGCTGATCTTCGTCGTCGTGACGGGCTCGTTCTACGCCGCCCTGGCGGGCGCGGTGCCGGGTCTCGACCCCAACGACCCGGCGCTCCGCGCCGTGGTCCAGCCGCTCAACCCGCCCAGGCCGGACGCGCCGGCCGAGATCGTGATCGCGGCCCGCGAGGCCTCCACGTCCGCGCTCCGCCTGGCGTCGATCGTGTGTGCGGCGCTGCTGGCGGCCGGCGCGGCGGCGAACTGGGTCGGGCTTCGGGAACGTCCGGGCGCGGGCGAACGCGAG
>CAYJOH010000120.1:0-5388 GCA_964371685.1 uncultured Anaerolineaceae bacterium | reverse complement strand
GTCAGCGGAATCGACGCCGGTCCACGTCGAACCTCGCGGGCCGCCGGGTCCAGCTCCAGGTCCAGGAGCCGGATCGTGACGGGCGCCGGTACCTCCGGGTCGGACGGATGCGAGCGGCGAAGGACCGCGCCCACACGCGCGACCAGCTCCCGCGGCTCGAACGGCTTGGTCACGTAGTCGTCGGCCCCCAGCTCGAGCCCCGCCACCCGGTCGATCACGTCCACGCGGGCGCTCAGGATGATCACCGGGATCCGACGACCCTCGCCGCGGAGCGTCCGCAGCACGTCGAACCCCGACCCGCGCCCGAGCATCACGTCGAGCACGATCAGGTCGGGGCTCGTTCTCCCCAGCTCGACGGCGCGATCGGCCGTGGCCGCCGTCGTCACGTCGTGCCCCTCCCGTTCGAGGTACGCGGCGACGCCCTCCGCGATCGAGCGCTCGTCGTCCACCACGATGATCCTCGCCATGGTGCTCAGGCCTGGCCCGGCTGCATGCCGGCTGGCATGTCCTCGCCGGCGCTCCCGGGAGCCCCCCGCCCCGGCAGCTCGATCCGGAAGCTCGCCCCGCCAGCCGGCTGGTTCGCGGCCGTGACGCTCCCAGCCTGTGCCTCCACCAGCGCCCGGACGATGGCGAGGCCCAGCCCCGCGTGGCCGGTCGCGCGATCCGGCGTCGCATCGGCTCGGTAGAAGCGGTCGAACACGCGCTCCGGGTGGTCACCGAGGCCCGGGCCGTCGTCCTCGACCAGCGCCTCGACCCGGTCGCCGGCGACCACGGTCACGACGCGAACCTCGCCTCCGTCCGGGACGTAACGCAGCGCGTTGTCCACCAGCGCCGCCAGCACCTGCCGGATGCGGTCCGGATCGCCGCGAGCCACCACGGGTCCCGCCCCGCGGACGATCACCCGGCACCCCCGCGCGGCGGCGGCGGCCGAGAACGCGTCGGCGGTCGAGCGAGTGATCGCGACGAGGTCGACGTCCTCGACCGCCAGGGGCAGCTGCCGCACCTCGGCGAGCGCGATCGTCCGCAGGTCGTCCACGATCCGGGCCAGCAGTCTGGCCTCATCGCGGATCGTCTCCAGGTGGCGTCGCTCCGGCTCGTAGACGCCGTCGAGGATCGCGCTCGCCGTCGTCTGGATCGCGGTCACCGGCGTGCCCAGCTCGTGGGCGGCATCCTGCAGGAAGTGCCGACGGGACTCGTCGGCTCGCTGGAGCGCCGCCGCCATCGTGTCGAACGACCGGCCGAGATCCCCGATCTCGTCGCGGCGACCCGCCACCCCGGATCGGCGACTGAGGTCTCCGCCCGCGATCGCCGATGCGGCACGGCCGAGACGCTGCAGCGGGCGGATCAGCGCCTCCGCGAGGATGAGGCCGAGGGCGATCGCGACGACCGCGGACAGGACGGCGACCAGGACCAGGATGTTCGACGTCCGTCGCTCCACCTCCACCCACGCGAGCGCCGCCGGATCGGGAGACGGCGAGCCGGACGCGGCCGGCGGGGGCGACGGTGCGGCGTCGGCCGGCGAATGGGCGGATCCGGCGGCCTGGGCGGCGGCGAGGGCGGCCGTGCCGACCTGCTCGGGCGGGCCGCCGCGACGGCCGACCGGTTCGGGCGAGCCGTCCTGACCGGACCCACCGTGCGACGGGTTCGGCTTCGGCGTGTGCGTGGCAGACGGCCCACCCGGCGCAGCGGGACCACCGGTCGCGGCCGGACCTCCGTCCTGGCCCGGTGAGGCGGGCGGGCGGCCGCTCTGGAGCGGCGACGCCGTCGAACTGCCGGGCGACGTCGGCCGGGGCGTGGGCGGGAGGGTCGAGGTCGGGGCGGTCGGTGGCGGCGAGCTGGTCGCGCGGTTCGACGGGACATCCGGACCACCGTCGCCCCCGGGCGACATGCTGCCGTCCGGCCCGCCTGCGGCGTCTCCGGTTGCACCCGGGGGATCGCCGGCCGCCGGTGATGACGCGTCGTCCGACGACGCGGGACCAGCCGGCATCGTGGTCGGCGTCGGAAGGACGGGTTCGAACCCGTAACGGATCACGACGGGCGTGGCGAGCACCACGACCAGCGCGGTCGTCACGGCGACGAGCGCGAACGACAGGCCCAGCCGAAGGCGCAGGCTCACGAGACCGTCCGATCAGCGACGCGGATGCCGCCTTCGGGCCGACCCGACGCCGAGCCCGGGGCATCCGCGCCGGACGCTAGCGCAGGACGGTCGGACCCGGAAAGGTCCGACCGTCCTGTTGAACGACCTCGCGGACGGCGGCGTCCGTCCTCGGGGTCGGTCAGTGGCCCGGGCCGCCGCGTGGGGGATCGGGCGTGGCGTTCGGTCCCCCACCCGCCTGTGCCTGGGTCTGCGTCTGGTTGCCGGCCTGTGTCTGGGTCTGGGTCTGCGCCTGGGTGCCGGCCTGTGCCTCGGTCTGCGCCTGGACCTTGGCCTGGGCAGGCTCGCCCACCTGCGCCTGCGTCCGGACCTGCGCCTTCGCGGCGTCGCCGTCGGCGGTCGCCCCGTCGTTCACGCGGTCCCGGTCACGATCGCGGACCACGTCCGGATCACCGTCGCCGTCGCAGTCCCCGTCCCGAGCCTGGTCGCGGTCCTGGTCCGGCTCCTGGTCGCCGGCGGGCACGGCCGCCTCGACCGCCTCGACCCCCGCGCCGTCGCCGAGCCCATCCCGGTCGCGGACTCGATCCACGTCCGGGGTCCCATCGCACTCGCTGGTGCAGTCTGCCGCCGGCCCTGGCCCGTTGCCCGCCACGACGACCGCCGCAGTCGCCGCGAGCAGCAGCACGGCCGCCAGCCCGACTGTCAGTGTCCTGATCCTCGTCACCGATCACCTCCCGGTCTGCGGCCTGCGGGGCGGGTGCCCCGGCCGCGTCGTCCGATCGAGGCGATCCTCGCAGGCCCGCGTGCAGGATCCGCGCACTGCGGGTGGAGGTTGTGTCGAGGGTGGTAGGTCCGTCTGCGCCTTCAGCGGGTGACCCGGAACGGGCCGCCGTGCCCGGGGATGACGACGTCCGCCGCCGCCAGGACCCGGGCCCGATGGCGCTCGATGGCGGCCTGGTCCCACCCCAGCGGGTCCACCTCGGGTGTCCGGTTCTCGCGCCACCACAGGTGGGTCAGGGCATAGACCCCGTCGTCCGCCTCCACCACGAGCGTCGCATCCTCCTCGGTGTGGCCGGGCGTCAGCCACAGCTGGGCCATTGGCGAGAGGTGGTAGCCGTCACCGTCGTGGTCCAGCCACAGGTCGTCCCGGTAGCGGGCCCAGAAGTCCACGACCTCGGCGTTCGGGAACAGCGCGATGTTGAGCGTGTGGTCGGGATGGTGGTGGCTCAGGAACACGTGGGTCACGGCCTCTGGCGCGACTCCGAGATCGCGGAGCGGGTCGGTGATCAGCGAGCGGCGCGCCACCATCCCGGGATCCGTGACGATGAGCGCGTCCGCGTCGCGGACGAGGGCGATGGACGAGCCCACGCGGTCGCCCACGTAGCCGGCATGGAGCAGGTGCACGGTGGTCATCGGCGCAGGGTAGCGGGCCGGCGCGTGCGCCGTGGACGCCCGTTCCACCCACGGGACCGCCGCCGAGCGTTTCGCGTCGGGGCCGCCGCCATGCGCGATGACCCTCCGCGCAGCACGGGCCCGGGGCGCGTGCGCATCGCGTGTCGGCCCGCGCGTCGCCCGGTCGCCCAGCGACGCAACGGGCGCACGCCGAGACGGAACAACCGCCCGGCGACGCATTCGTCGCGTGGCGAGGCCGTCCGGTGCAACGAACGCAGCGCCCGGCGCACGAATCGTCGCACCGTGCGCTCGTTTGGTCTCCGGGCGACGCGTCGGGTCTCCGGCGAGGCGACCCTGACGACGCGCTCGAGACGCCCGCGGGCGGGAACGGGACTCGCCGCGCCCACCTCCCGGTGGCATCCTCCGCGCATGACGAACGCCGAGCACGCCGACCTCATCCTGACCGGGGGCCGGATCTTCACCGCCGATCCCGCGAAGACCTGGGCCGAGGCCCTCGCGGTCGCCGGCGGCCGGATCGTCGCGATCGGCGGGGCCCGGGACGTCAAGCCGCGCATCGGCCCGCGCAGCCGGGTCATCGACCTCCGCGGCCGCACCGTCACGCCCGGCTTCCAGGACGCCCACGTCCACCCGACCCACGCGGGCCTCGCCCGCATCCGGTGCGAGCTCCACGGCGCCCGCGGCCAGGAGCAGTACCTCAAGCTCGTTGCCGCCTACGCCCAGCGCCACCCGGACGCGGCGTGGATCCTCGGCGGGGGCTGGTCGCTCGCGGACTTCCCGGGGGGCCTGCCCCGCCGCGAGGACCTCGACCGCGTCGTGCCCGATCGCCCCGTGTTCTTCCCGAACCGCGACGGCCACGATGCGTGGGTGAACACGCGGGCCCTCGAGATCGCCGGCATCAGCCGCGACACCCCGGACCCGGTCGACGGCCGGATCGCCCGGGACGCCGACGGCACGCCGCTGGGCACGCTCCACGAGGGCGCGATGGACCTCGTCGGCCGACACGTCCCGCCCACCACCGCGCAGGACCTGCGCGATGCCCTGCTCGAGAGCCAGCGCTACCTCCACTCGCTCGGGATCACGGCCTGGCAGGACGCGTGGGTCACGGAACCGGACCAGGCGGCCTACCTCGCGCTCGCGGCCAGCGGCGAGCTCACGGCGCGCGTCGTCGGCGCGCTGTGGTGGGACCGGTCGCAGGGCCTCGAACAGATCGAGGAGCTGGAGGCCCGCCGCGCGGCCGGACGCGTCGGCCGCTACAACGCGACCAGCGTGAAGCTGATGGTCGACGGGATCATCGAGAACCAGAGCGCGGCGATGCTCCAGCCCTACTTCGACGTCCACGGAATCCTCACCGACAACACCGGGCTCAGCTTCATCGACCCGGCGGTCCTGAAGCCGGCCGTCGTCCGCCTCGACGCCCTCGGGTTCCAGCCGCACTTCCACGCCCTCGGCGACCGCGCGGTCCGCGAGGCGCTCGATGCGGTCGAGGCGGCCCGGACCGCCAACGGCTGGTCCGACACCCGCCCCCACCTCGCGCACCTCCAGGTCGTCCACCCCGACGACCTGCCGCGGTTCCGCCGGCTCGGCGCCCTGGCCAACGCCCAGCCCTACTGGGCGGTCCACGAGGCGCAGATGGACGAGCTCACGCTGCCGGTCCTGGGCCCCGAGGTGGCGCACCGCCAGTACCCGTGGCGCTCGCTCCGCCGCCACGGCGCGACGCTCGTCATGGGCTCGGACTGGAGCGTGTCCACGCCCGACCCGTTCCTCGAGATGGAGACCGCCGTCACCCGGGTCAGCGACGAGTCGCGTGGCGAGCGGCCGCCGTTCCTGCCCGAGGAGCGCCTGGAGCTGGTCGACGCGCTGACCGCGTTCACCGCCGGCTC
>CAYJOH010000119.1:0-7111 GCA_964371685.1 uncultured Anaerolineaceae bacterium | reverse complement strand
TGCGCCCCGGCCACGCCGAGTCCGCGCGGCGTCCCGTACAGGACATCGAGCATCCCGGCGCGGCCCGATCGCACCCACTCCGCGGGCACCCCGATGACCAGGTCGTCGCGCCCGGACCGCCCGAAGTCGGCGGCCGACAGGCTGGTCCCGAAGCGATCGGCGTCGCCTGCGATCCCTGGCACGCCGGGCGTGTCCTGCGTCCACCGCTGCGCCCCGATCGCCGACAGGCCGTCCTCGGTCCCGTAGAGCACGGTCACGGATCCCTGGGCGCACGTGCCCCACACCGTGCAACCGTGGCCGAGCGTTTCGTCCGGCGCAGCGATGACGAGGTCCGCCACGCCGTCACCGTCGAAGTCGCCAGCGGCGAGAACACGGCCGAAGGCGTTGCCGGCCGCGGCCATCCCGGGAACGCCGCGGCGGTGCTGGGTCCACATCCGGCTGTCATCGGCGACCACGCCGGCCGAAGACCCGTAGACCACCTGGACGGCCCCGTGGTCGCACTCACCCCGCGGGCGCACCGGGAGGCCCCATGTGTCCCGGCCGCAGGCGGCGCCCGGCAGGTCCTCACCGGGCACGCCGATCGCGAGATCGCCATACCCATCGCCGTCGAAATCGGCGATCGCGAGGCTGCGGCCGAACCCGTCCTCCTCGGTCGGACCGGCAGCCGAGCCGGCCATGCCCGGGGTCGCCTGGCTCAGCGCCTGGTAGCGATGACCTCCGGCCGCGTCCGGGAGGCCATACACGACTTGCACGGACCCGGCCATCGTGTCGCCGACCATGTCCGCCTCCAGGCCGATTGCGATGTCGTCCGCGCCATCCGCGTCGAGGTCGCCGGCAGCGAGGGCGACGAGCCCCTGCAGACCCGGCTCGATCTCCCACAGCACCGTGGCCAGCGTCGAGACGCCACCCGGTCCGCCCGGCAGCGCGACGACGGCGACACCCGCCGTCTTCGAGGGATCCGCCGGCCAGACCCACCCGGCGACGATGAGGTCGGCCGCCCCATCGCCGTCGATGTCCCCGGCGACGAGCGGTGAGCCCTGTCCCTCGAGACCGTCGACCCCGAGATCGCCCGGTAGCAGGAGCGCGCTGCGCTCGGCGGTCAGCCCCGTCTCCGACCCGTAGAACAGCCAGATCGCACCCAGTACCGGGGCGCCCAGCGGGCCGACATTCGGAGCGTCGACCGCGAGGTCCGCGTACCCGTCGGCGTCGAAGTCGCCGGACGCCGTATGGCTGCCGAAGTCCTCCAGGTCGCCGCCCGGGACCCGCGGCACCCCTGGGCTGCGCTGCGACCAGGACTGGCTGCCGGCCGCCGTGAGCCCGTCCGCCGTGCCGTAGAGGATGACGACGCGTCCGTCGTCCCGCGGGAACCGGTCGCCGAGGTCCTCGCCCGGGACGCCGACGGCGAGGTCCGCGTAGCCGTCGCCGTTGAAGTCCGACGGGATGACGGCCGGATGATGGTCCGCCTGTGCGGCCGGCGGTGCGCCCAACCCGGCAACCGCGAGGGCGATCGCCGCGGCGGTGGCTGTCAGCACGCGCATCCCGATCCTCCCGATGGCGGTCCCGGCTCGTGTCGAGCACTGGACCCGCGGGAACGGGGCGCTGTGACGCGATCAGAGGCGGGTCTGGTACTCGCCGGTGCGGGTGTCGATGCGCAGCGTGTCGCCCTCGTTGACGAACAGCGGCACGGTCACGACGAGCCCGGTCTCCATGGTGGCGTTCTTGCGGGCGCCCTGGGCCGTGTCACCGGCGAAGCCGGGCTCCGTCTCGGCGACCAGGAGGTCCACGGTGACGGGGAGCTCCACGCCCAGCGTCTCGCCCTGGTAGCTCGTCCGGTCGAGGGTCATGCCCTCCTTGAGGTAGGGCACGGCGTCATCGAGCGTCTCGGCCCGCAGGCTGAACTGCTCGTAGGACTCGGTCTCCATGAAGTGGAGGTCGTCGCCGTCGCGGTAGAGGTACTGCACCGGGCGCCGGTCGATCTGGGCGCGCGGCCAGCGGTCGCCGGCCTGGAACGACTTCTCGACCGTGCTGCCCTTCTTGACGTTGCGCAGCTTGATCCGGACCTGGGCCGAGCCGCGGCCCATCTTGATGTGGTGGTAGTCGAGGATCTGCCACAGGTCGCCGTCAAGCTCGATGACGACGCCCTTGCGCAGCTCGCCGGTGCTGATCATGTCGGGCTGGTGCTCCAGGGTGGCGCGCCTCGGGCCCGCGATGACATGCGGTGGCCCGGCGCCGTGACGCGGTGGGTGTCGGCGCGGATCGTACCAGAGGCCGCCGCCGGTCCCGCCGGAGCCGGCTCTGCCGGCGGTCGTGGCGGTGTGCATCCGGCGGTCGTCAGCGGTGTGCATCCGGCGATACCTTCGCGCATCGCGGGCCGCCTCCGATCTCCGTGGTGCCGGGGTTGTACGCCCCGATGCACATCCCGGGACGTGCGGCGCCGTGGGATGCCGTCGATGTGCCTCAGGATGCGCATCAGGGGGCCGGCGATGGCACGGATGTACGTCTCGATGCACACCGTGCCCGGGCGTGTGCAACGGATGCACAGACACGGTCCGGACCGGCGGCCGTCGCGTGCCGGGGCCGGCTCTTGGCGAGCCTGGCTCGGACCTGCCTTCAGGACGAGGCAGGCAGCACGATCACGTCGCGCGGGAACCGGGTCAGCCGCTCAACCAGGCCGCGGGTGACGTCGAGGCGGACGAGGTCCTCGATCCGGATCCCGGTCTCGCCTTCCAGGTACACGCCGGGCTCCACGGAGAACACCGTGGGGCTGGGCAGCGAGTCCTCCGAGCCCGCCTTCGACAACCGCGGCTCCTCGTGCGTCGCGAGGCCGATGCCGTGGCCGGTGCCGTGGCCGAAGTGGGCGCCGTGGCCGGCGGCCTCGATGACGTCGCGGGCGGCCGCGTCCGCCGCCCGGCCGGAGATCAGCCAGCCGCCCCGCCCGAGCGTCCGCTCCACGGACGCCGCGAGCGCGTCAATCGCCGCCTGCTGGGCCCGCGCGACCAGCGCGTAGAGCTCGAGATCCCGGGCCGCGGGCTCGCCCACGAACAGCGTCCGGGTCATGTCGCTGCGGTAGCCCTCCACCTGGGCGCCGAAGTCGAACAGCAGCACGGCGTTCGCGAGCACCGGGCGGTCGCCGGGCGAGCCGTGCGGCAGCGCCGCCTCGGGACCCGCGAGGCAGGCGACGTCGAACGCGAGCGCCTCCGCGCCGCCGGTGCGGATGAGCCACTCGAGCCGCAGGGCGAGGTCGTGCTCGGTGACGCCCGGGCGGATCTCCGGCAGCAGCGTCGCCAGGGCACGGTCCGCCACGGCGCAGGCGGCGGCGATGCGCTCCACCTCGTCGTCGGTCTTGATCGCCCGCAGCGCCTCCAGCCAGCCGTCCGCCGGCACCAGCTCGACATCGGGCGACGCCTCGGCCAGGCGCCGCCACAGCGCGTGCGACACGGCGTCCGCCTCGACGGCGACCCGCTTCGCCCCCACGCGCTCCAGCAGGCGCGGCCATGCACCCGGCAGGTCGTAGCCGATCTCGTCCACGGTCGCGTCGGGCGCCTCCCGTCGCGCCTGGACCGTGTACCGCGAGTCCGTCAGGACGACGACCTCGTCGCCGCCCACGAGGAACTGGCCCGAGTGCCCCGCCACCCGGTCCTCGCCCTCGGCGAGCGTGAAGCCGGTGAGCCAGCGCATGTGCTCGCGCTTCACGCCGAAGTAGGCGTCCACGCCCTCCGTGGCCATCCGTGCCCGGAGGGCGGCCAGCCGGCCGGGCCGGTGCTCCCGGTCCGCCTCGAGCCACCGGCGGCGGGTCGCCACGTCCGGCGGCGGGGCGAAGTCGGCGGGGCGCGGCAGGGTGGCGAGGCGGCCCGGCGTCACGAGCTAGTACCCGTACTTGCGGAGCTTCTGCTCATGCTCCGCGAGGCTCTTGCTGAAGTCGTGCGCGCCGCCGCCGTTGGGGATGGCCACGAAGTAGGTGAACTTGCTCTTCGTGTCCGGGGCGAGCGCGGCATCGATCGACGCGAGCGACGGCGTGGCGATCGGCGACGGCGGCAGCCCGCGGACGAGGTAGGTGTTGAAGCCTGCGAGCCGCTCGGGGAGCTGCTGGTCCTTGATCCCGCCCTCGGGGACCGTCCAGAACACGTACTGGGCCCAGTCCGGGCTGTACTTCCCGAGCTTCACGGTGTCCACGGCGTAGATGATCGTGGGGTCGGCCTGGAGCAGCCCGTGCTTGACGCTCACGACGCGGTCGATCCGGTTCTGGTACACGCCGGCGATCAGCGGCCGCTCCTCGTCCAGGACGGCCTCGCGCTCCACGATCGAGGCGAGGATCAGCACCTGGTAGAAGGTCAGCTTGCGCGCCGCGGGGACGTCGAGCCGCTCCTCGCCCACCCGGTCGATGAACGCGTCCAGCATCATCCGCACGAGGTCGTCGGCGGTGGTGGGCTCGATGGGGTCCACCCGCAGCGTGTAGGTCGCCGGGTACAGGAAGCCCTCGAGCGTGGCGCCCTTGGGGCGGACGGTCTCGTCCAGCAGCCACGGGTAGTCGCCGAGCAGGGCGTCGGTGGGCTTCGTGACGAGGTTGTAGAACGCCTCGGGGTCGACCTTCGACTCCGGCAGCTTGGTCACCAGCAGGGCCGTCATCTGCTCCAGGCGCAGGCTCTCGCGGAAGGTGACCGAGATCGTGCGCAGCTCGATCCGGTTGCGGACGAGCCCGTCCACGACCTCGGCCGGCGTCATGTTCAGCGCGAGGTCGAAGTCGCCGGCATTGAGCTTGGGCGTGAGGTCCGTGATCCGGGCCTGGAACAGGAACGCCCGCTCGCTGGTGATGATCCCCGCCTCGAGCAGGCGCGGCGCGAGGGTGACGGGCGTGTCCCCGTCGTCCACGGTGAACTCCACGCGGGTGGGATCGGCGCTCGCGGGGGCGGTCAGCGCGGCACCCAGGTCCTCGCGCACGAGGTCCTCGACGAACCCGATCCGCAGCGCCGCCGGGTTGCCCTCGGCCCAGGGCACGACGACGGCCCGGACCAGCGGCCGGGCGACGGTGGCCATGGTGACGAGGACGACCACGCCCAGGATGACGAGGAACAGCAGGAACCGGGCCAGGCCCCACAGCCCGCCGTGCGGGTTGCCGTACCGCTCGTACCGGCGCTGGTCGCCGGGGCCGCGACCATAGCGCCCGGTCCGCGCGTACGGGTTCGCCCGGCGCGCCGACGGGGCATCCGGCGTGACGCCGGGCTCCCGTGCGCCGCGACCGTCCCTGACGCTCATCGCTCCTCCCGCGTGCCGGCCGTCCGCCTCGCGTCCAGCTCGTCCTGGAGGATGACGGCCGCAGCCTCGCGATCGATACGCGCCCGGTGGGCGTTCCGCTGGGTACGCGACGGCGGGCCGCCCGAGCGGCCGCGGGACATCCGGCCCAGCCGCTGCTCGGCGACGAACGAGCTCAGGCGCTCGTCGCGCATCGTGACCGGCAGGCCGAGCCGCTCGCCGACGGCCGCCGCCCAGGCACGGGCCGCCTCGGCCATGGGGCCCTCGACGCCGCTCGCCTCGATCGGCAGGCCGACCACGAGCTCGGTGACGTCCTGCTCACGGCACACGGCCGCCAGCCGGGCGACGTCGCCGTCGAGCGTGACGGCACGGTTGACCGTGGCCAGGGGGCGGGCGATGTCGATGCCCGCATCCGCGATCGCGAGGCCAATCCGCCGCTCCCCCAGGTCGACGCCGAGGAGCCGGCTCACCTGGCGCGGGCGCGCGGCCCGTCGGCCGGGTTCGCGGTTCGATGGGTGGACATCAGCCGGATGGTACCCGACCCTCGCCCGGCGGGACCTCGACCGGGTCGCCGACGGTGAGCGTCACGCGCTGCTCGAGGCTGGGCACGGCCGCCACCCAGTCCGGCCACAGGACGAGGTCCACCTCACCGTACGGGGCCAGCGCGGCGACCGCCTCCTCGCGGCCGAGGCCCAGCACCTGCCGCCGGAGCGCCTCGCCGTCGAGCGGGCGGACCTGCTTCGCGGACCCGTCGACCGGGAACGTCACGACGCCGCCGACCACGCTCCCCTCCCCGACCGTGACCTCGATCGAGTCGTCGACCAGGGTGTAGCCGCCGTCCACCGAGCCCTGGAGCCTGGCCTCCGCGATCGCCTCCACGGGCGACGCGTCCACCGCGAGCACGGTGCCGGTGGCCGTGACGCTGAGGGTGAATGCCTCGACCTCCTGGTTGAGGAGCGTCGCGGGGTCCACGGTCGGCGCGGGTTCGCCGAGCGCGGCGGTGTCCGGGAACACGGTCGTGCCGGGCGGGGCCCCGGCGCCGTCCTCGAGCGCCGTGGCGAACTGGGCCTGGATGTCGAGGCCCAGCTGCTCGAGCGCCGCGTCGACGTCCTTCTGGGCGACCCGCTTGAACTCCTCGCGGGTACCGCCGCTCGTCGCCGCCGGGTTGGTGACGCTGAGCAGGTTGCGGTTGTACCGGGCGGGGATGACGCGGATCGTGCCGGCGTCCACGTTGCCGGCCGTGCCGGGCTCAACCGCGGTCACCGCGACCTCGCTGGTCTGGCACTTGACGTCGACGTTGGGCGGTGTGCCGGACAGCTCGGCGACGGGCAGGAACACCTCCTCGTCGGTCTTGAACGCGACCCCGCTCCGGGTCCGGACGGTGGTCCCGCGCGGGATCGTGTACGAGGCACTGGGGTCGCAGTTCGTCCAGCGCACCCCACCGGTGGCCGCGGTCTCCACGACGCGCTTGCCGGTGGCCGGGAACTCGGCGGACGCCGTCACGGGCACGGTCAGCGTCTGGGCCGGGATGATGCCCAGGTCCGCGTCCACGGCGGTGGCGTCGGGGTCGGCGCGGACGGTGAGCGAGATCGGGCCGATGGGCTCGATGCGGGGCGTGACGGTGATCTCGGCGCTGGGCAGCAGCAGCCAGGCCGCCACGCCGGCGATCGCGACGGCGAGCACGAGGATCCCGAACCCCGCGATGACGCCGACGCCGATGCGCGGGCGGCGCGGGGCGTGGACGACGCGCGGCTCGCCGCGTGGGCGGCCGGTCGGGACGTCGTCGAACGGGGCGGTGTCGTCGAGCTCCGCCGGCTCGCGGTCCCGCGCCGGGGGCCGCGGGCGCGCGGCGGGCGTGGCC
>CAYJOH010000118.1:0-7116 GCA_964371685.1 uncultured Anaerolineaceae bacterium | reverse complement strand
GTCGGGGTCCGGCTCGGGCTCTGGGACGGGCTCCGGTTCCGGCTCCGGCTCCGGCTCGGGTTCCGGCTCGATGACCACGATCCGGTCGGAGACCGTCCAGCCGCCGCTTGCGGGTGTGGGCGCGGTGGTCTCGGGCGCCTCGGGCGGTGCCTCCCCGGTGCCGGGCGCCGGCTCGGCCGCGCCATCGTCCTTCTTGCCCACCCACTCGAGGAACTGGCCGCAGTTCCCGCAGAAGGCGTCCGACTCCTCGTTCCTGTGTCCGCAGTTCCCGCAGACGATCACGCACGCACTCCCCGGGTCATGGGTGGGTCGCGCAGAGGATAGACGGGTTGCGTGTCGCGCGGGAGGCCCGGCTCACGAGTGGGCCTCACAGGCCAGCGTTTCGGGCCGAAGCGCGGAGCGGGGGGTTGTCCGTGCCTCCTCGCGTCGATCGCGGGCCTGGCAGGCCCGTCGGGACCCCCAGAGGGTCGTAGCCACGGGCTTGGGGCTGGAATCCGGGCCTGGCAGGCCCGCCGAGCCGGACGCCGAGTCGGCCCGGGCCACGGAACAGGCGGCCCAGGCCGTCATCCCTTGGCGGCCCCGCCGCCCTTGACGATCTCGATGCGGTGCATCACGTGGGCGGGCTTGGCCGTCGCGACCAGGGCGTCCAGGCGCTGGGCGTCGACCCCCTTGGGATCGGGGACCGTCACCCGCACGACCACGAGCGGCTCCGGCGATCCGGGCAGCTCGCCGCCCGGGTCCACGGACCAGCCGGTGGCGCCGTTCTCCACGATCTCGACGTGACCCCCGGTCTGGATCTCGACCTGGCCGGCGAGGCCCAGGGCGGTCCCGCGCATCCGGTACAGGTCGACCGCCCGCCCCACGATCGCGCGCCGCCGCTCCACGTCCCACGACTCGTCGAGCGCGATGCCCACCCAGCCGCCGAGCCAGGCGAGGAAGTCGTCCGGCGTGAGGTGCGGGTCGAGGTACGCGTCGAAGTTGTCGAGCGTGCTGTAGATCGGCGCCATGACGTCGTCCAGGCCCGCCAGCAGGCGCTGGGCGAAGTCGTCGTCCTGGTACAGGGCGGGGAGCGCCGGCCCCAGCGGGTGCGGCGTCCCCAGCCCGGCGACGAGGCCGCGCATCACGCGCCCTCGACGAGCACCTGGTGCTCGTAGCTGAACACGAGGGCGTGGGCCTCGAGCTCCAGGCGCGGCGTCTGCTGGCCGCGCTGGCCGGTCACCGGGTCGGCGCCGAACAGCCGCGCGTCCTCGACCAGCTCGGTCCCGCGGATCCCCTGGAGCACCGAGTAGACCTCGCCCACGTTCACGGGGCGTCCGAACGGCCAGCCGGTCCCGTCGGGGCCGCCGGTGATCGGGTTGAAGTACTCGTACAGGGCGGCCAGCGCCTCCTCCTGGAGCCGGGTGGGGTTGACCCGGTTGCGGGCCTTGAGCTTGGCGACCACGGTGATGCCGCGGTACACGGGCGGCTCGATGATCGCCCGGGTCCCGATGACCCGGCTCTCCTCGAGCCGGTCGGTGATCTTCTGGAGGGTGTCCTCGTTGGGCACCAGCTGGTCGAACCGCAGGCGGCCCTGCTCGGACACCGCGGAGGGCACGATGAGCACCCGGACGGAGCCGGCGTCGGCGCCGTCGCCCGCGGCCACGGCCCGCACGCGGGCGACCGCCGGGGCCGCCTCGCGGGCGAGCTGCTCGTAGTCCTCGGTCGTGACCGCGCGCCCCCGGGCGCGCAGCCGGATCGGGCCCCGCACCTTGGCGTTCTCGATGTCCTCGCCGTCCACGCCGCCGCGGGCCGGGCGCCGGTTCTCGACGCGGGCCACGAACGGGATCGACGACTTCATGACGCTGATCGACCGCGTCGCCACGTTGCCCCGCCGTCCGCCGCCGACGCGGTACTCGCGCAGCCGCAGGTGGGCGCCCTTGGGCGGGACCGCCCCGTAGCGCCGGAAGGCGCCGTCGGCCAGCCGGACGGCCGGGCCCAGGCGCACCTCGCCGGACGAGAGGTCGAGCACGAAGTGCATGTCATCGGGTCCGCTGGCGGCGAAGTCGCCCACGTGGGTCCACTCGTCCCAGCCCTCGGCGCCGGTGACCTCGAGGACGGCGGCGCCGTCACCGGGCACGATGGGCCCGCGCTTGACCGGGAACCGCTGGCCGGGCACGCCGTCCGAGATCCCGATCTCCTCGCCGTACACGAGCTCCGCGTTGACCGCGTCCACCGTGCCACCGATCGTGATCGCGGTCAGGCCCTTGATGTTCGGGGAGGCGCTGTAGGCGGGCTGGCCCTCGACGGGCTGGGTGACCCGGGCCCGGATCCAGCCGCCGCGCTGCTTGGCGATCAGCGAGACGACGTGGGCCCTGGGGACGTGGATCACGACGTCGCCGTCGCGGTTGAGCCCGCCGGTCGTATCGGAGTCCAGCTCGCACGGCTCCCAGTCGTCGCCCGTCCAGGCCTCCCAGGCCAGCGGCGGGTTGGTGGGATCCACGCCCACGCCCTCGATGTCGGCCTTGAACCGGAGCCGCACGGCGTTGGAGGGCACGGCCTCCGACAGGCCGATGTACAGCGCGTCACCCGGCTTGGGCACGGGCTGGAAGCAGGCGAACTCGGTGCCCTTCTCGAGCGCGCCCCAATGGTCGCGCAGGGTCTTGCCGTCGATCATCGAGCCCAGCCGCTCGAGCGAGCTGGGCACGATCGGCAGGTCCTCGGTGGTCGTGAACGCGATCGCCTCGGAGGTGTCGGTGCGGACCGTGGCGGCCTGGGTGCCGGCCGCGATGGTGACGGTGTCCGGCTGGGGCGCCGACAGCCAGAACGTGAGCGAGGTCCGGGCCGCGGTGGGCGGGAACAGGCTCACGCCGATGAGCTCGAGGAACTTGACGTAGTTCCGGTCCGGGACGCGGTTGAGGCGGTAGACGACCTGGTCGGTCATCCACGCGAACAGCTCGATCAGCGTGACGCCGGGATCGGAGACGTTGTGGTCGGTCCACTCCGGGCAGCGCTGCTGGACGAGCCGCTTGGCCTCGTCCACGAGGTCCTGGAACCGGCGGTCGTCGAGGTTGGGGACCGGCAGGGCCATGGTCAGTCTCCTCCCGGGATCACGTAGAAGGGGAACACGAGGTTGCGGCGGTCGTTGGTCCGCCGGATCGCGTAGCGGATGTCGATGTACATGACGCTGGCGTCGCGGGCGTCGAACGAGACGAGGACGTCCTCCACGTCGACCCTCGGCTCCCAGCGGCGGAGCGCCGATTTCACCTCGGCGGCGATGGACGAGGCGGTGGAGCCGTCCGCGGACGAGAACACGTACTCGTGGATCCGGCAGCCGAACTCGGGGCGCATCGGCCGCTCCCCGGGCGCCGTGCCCAGGATCAGCCGGATGGCCTCCTCGATCTCCCGCTCCCGGGTCACCAGGGCGATGCCCCCGGTGGCGTCCGTGCGCAGCGGGAAGGCCCAGCCTCGCCCGATGAACTCCTCGCTCACGTCCGCTCCTTCACGCCACGGTCACGTCGGTCACGGTGGCCACGGGCTGCCCCGGCACCTGCGCGCACATCGACACCTGCGAGCTGCTGGTCGCGACGGGCTTGCCGCCGGCGGTGACGGTGGGGCTGCCGGAGAGCACCTGTCCCTGCTGGGTGGTGGGCACCAGGTACGGGTCGCTGGGGTGGAGCCCCACGTGGGGCGGCGTGTTGAACCCCGACGCGCCCACGACGGCCACCGCCTTGCCGCCGATCGTGACCGTCGTCTCCAGGCCCTGGAGCAGCGGCGCGGAGAACGGCATCGGGGCAGGGGAGGGCTGGGGCGCCCCCGATGCCGGGTTGGGCACCTGGTGGATCGCGCACTGGCCCTGGATCTTGTCGCCCATGACGAGGGGTTGTGCCATCGCTGCGTCCTAGTTGATCGCGACCGTCGCGCCCTTGATGGTCATCTGGCCGGTCGCCTCGAGCTTCATCGAGCCGCCCGCCTTGATCTCGACGTCCTGCTGGGCGTCGATGATCACCTTGCCCGTGGTCTCGACCTTGACCTCCTTGTTCTGCTCGTCGAGCACCACGCTCACGGCGCCGCCCTTGGTCAGCAGGTGGATCTTCGATTCGCCGCTGGACTCGAAGAAGCTGATCTTGTGGCCCGTCCGGGACGTGAACCCGCAGTAGGTGACGGACCCGGCGTCGAGGTCGGAGCCGTAGTCGAACGGGATCGTGTCCTTGCCGTTCCACAGGCCGCCGAGCACGAGCGGCCGGCCGATGTCGCCGTGCTCGAAGGCGACCAGCACCTCGTCGCCGACCTGGGGCATCCACACGATCCCGTAGTCCTTGCCCGCCCCCGGCGCCACGAGCCGTGCCCAGAAGGACTCGGCGTCGTCGGACAGCCACGGGTAGGACAGCTTCACGCGGCCCATCGAGTCCGGGTCGTTGTTGTCGGTGACGATGGCCACCACGACGCCCGGGATCCGCTCGCGCGCCGGGCTCGCCCCCTGCGCCAGCAGGCCCTGGATCGAGCGGTCCTGGCGCCCGGTGAACTCGAGGAACGTCCGGTACGAGCCGTTGCCGAACTCGTGGCGCGACCCCGTGATCACCCACTTGCCGTCGAAGGCGGCGTCCACGCCGCTCACGCTGACCGCGACGCCGGCCTTGAGGGCGGCCGAGCCCACCGCCACCGCGGTCGCCTCGAACGCGGCGCTGCCCACCTGCTCCGCGCGCGCCGCGGCCAGCTCGTCGGCGGCCTCCTGGGTGCTCACCGGGTGGTCCACGACCACCATCGTCTGGCCGCCCACCTTGTCCGCGAGGGTCGCCGGCGTCAGCGACAGCTCGGCGTTGCTGGCGACGGCGTCGGCCTGGCCGATGACCGCCTCCTTGCCCACCGGGTCCCAGCCGCGGACCTTGACCTCGGATACTTGGGCGACCGCGCTGATCCGGGCGCGGAACTCGAGCAGGTTGAGGTTCCACACGAGCTGGACCGGGTCGTCGCTGGTGAAGTCGCCGGCACCCGGCGCGCCGGACGACTGGACGGGCCGCTTGAACAGCAGCGTCTCGTCCTCGACCCGGCAGTCGAACCCGATCCGGCGCGCCAGCCCGAGCAGGAAGTCGAGATCCGACTGGTTCGCCTGGAGGACGTGCTCCACGGTCCCGCTGGACTCGTCCACGTCCGCCGTGAGCCCGGCCGCGCTCGCGATCTGGGACGCGATGTCCGAGTACTTGACCTGCTGGTAGGTGGCGGTCTTGCGTCCGGCCGCCAGGCGGTGGCTCTTGTCGTAGCCGCGCACGACGGCCCGCGTCCCCAGCGAGTCGTAGTCCGCCTCGACGGACGTGACCTCGCCCACGATCAGCGTCTCGGGGCTGTCCGACCGGAGCGAGGCGGTGGAGATCGACACCTTCTTGCCGATCTCGATGCCCGCCCGCGACAGGACGTCGCGGGTCGGGTCGCGGAACACGAGCGTGAACATGTCCGGCATGGCCAGGCGGTCCACGACCAGCGCGCTCTCCAGCTGGCCCTCGATGTCGGCGGCCAGCTCGGAGCCGTCGATCTCGACGATCCGGGAGGTGGAGGCGGTCGGGGCCGGCATCGCGGGGCCTCAGGCGTTCCGCGCCGCGTCGGCGACCGTCGGGATCAGCAGGACGGTGCCCGCCTCGAGCCGGAGGGGGTCGTCGATGCCGTTGAGCTCCGCGATCGCGCGCCAGTAGGCGGGCTTGCCGAGCTCCTTGTAGGCGACGGACTGGAGCGTGTCGCCGTCGATCATCGTGTGGACGCGCCGGCTGTTGATCGAGTGCGAGGTGGGGTTCTGGCCGCCGATCTGCTCCTGCTGGCCCTCGATGATCACGTCGACCCTGGCCTGGACCGGGGTGCCGTCCTTGCGGAAGATCGTGTAGTTGACGACGACGCTCTTGAGGTAGCCGGAGAAGTCGTCCAGCTGCGGGTTGCCGCCCCACTTGAACGAGACCAGCGGCGGGCAGGGCTTCTTCCTGTCGCGCGAGCTCTGCGTGGGCCGGGTCCAGCCGAGCAGGGTCGTGATCTTGGGCGTGACGTCGCCCTCCATCGACGAGAAGTCGTCGAAGAACAGCTGGGTCGTGAGCGTCATCGCGTTGGTGCCGCTGAACTCGGGCGTGCCGCCGTCGGTGGCCGGCGTGTTGTTCCGCGTGACGTTGAGCGTCTGGGTCAGCCGGTACTCGGTGGGGTTGAACATGCACTCGATCTCGGTCTCGCCCGAGGGCATGTTGTCGCCGGTGCACACCAGCTTGGCCTTGTCGGGCTTGATCAGCCCGAGGGCCTCGCCGACGGCCGAGGCGGCCGATCCGACCGCGTCCATCACCATCGCCGCGGCCTCAGAACGACACGTCCACGGACGCCGACACGGACAGGGCGCCCGCCAGCATGCCGCCCAGCGATCCGAGCCCGATGATCTCCTGGTACATCACCTCGAGGGTCTCGGTCGCGACGTTGTTGCTCATCACGTCGAGCGACGGCCCGGACCACTTCACGGGCACGACGCCGGCCAGGTTCCAGGTCGTGATCTCCTCGCCGCCGGCGGTCATCGCGGTGATCGCCATCGTCTGGGGGAGGACGGCGATCAGGTTGCTCTGGAGCCACAGCATCAGCAGCTGCGAGGTGGAGTCCACGGGCCGCGACAGCCGGATGTTCGTGTACTTGCACGGCCCCAGGATCTTGTGGGTGTAGCCGTTGACGCCGCCCTCGCGGTACTCGGTCACCTGGTACTCGAAGCCGAGGCCCTCGATCTTGGTCCAGATCCCGAGCGGGATGAACCCGTCGATCGTGACCCGGTACGCGATGCTGACTGCGGGGTCGCCCATGGGTGGTCCTCGCTAGAAGGCGTCGAAGGTGAGGCCCTTGGCCTCGCGCTCGTGGATGACCTCCGTCCGGAGGTGGCCGCGGATCCGGCCGAACAGGGCCTTGGCGAGCTCGTCGAGCTCGGTCTCGGAGTGCGCCCCACCGCCGCGTCCGCCCGGCTCGGCGGGGGGTGCCGCGCCGTCCACGCGCTGCACGATGGGCGTGGCGACGATCGGGGCGGCGCCCGCGGCCGGCCGCGACGCCTGGACGGCGGGCGCCGGCGCCGGGGGCTCGGCGACGATCCGGTTGGCCGGCGCCGGGGCGGCGGGCGGCGGCGAGGCCCTTGCGAAC
>CAYJOH010000117.1:2574-7143 GCA_964371685.1 uncultured Anaerolineaceae bacterium | reverse complement strand
CGTCCGAGATCTGGTCGCACATCTTGTCCGGGTGGCCTTCGGTGACCGACTCGGAGGTGAACAGGTAGTGGTCGGCGTCGACGATGCTCATGCTGCTCCACGTTCGGCCCAACGCAGGCCCGTCGGGGGAGCGTACCATCCCGGCTCGGCGGCCCCGATCGGCACGGTTCGGCCAGTCTTGCGCCCCTCGCCGATCAGAACCCCTGGATGGTGAGCGGCTCCAGGTCGTCGGCCGGCGTGAACCCGAACACCTGGCCCAGGAACGAGAGCTCCGCGGCGTAGACCGTTCGGCGGGTCTCCGCGCGCCGGAACCCGTGGCCCTCGCCGGCGAACTGGAGCACCGCGTGCGGGATGCCCCGGCCGTGCAGGGCCGTCTCCATGGCGTCCACCTGCGACGGCGGCACGACCTTGTCGTCCAGCCCCTGGGTGATCAGCATCGGCACCCGGATGCGGTCCAGGACGTGGATCGGCGACCGCTCGCGGAACACGTCCCGGCCCTCGGGCCAGGGGGCGATCAGGCCCTCGTCGTATCGCAATTCGAACTTGTGGCCGTCGAGGTGGATGAGCTCCAGGTCGGCGATTCCGTAGTGGCTGATGCCGGCGGCGAACACCTCCGGCCGGAACGTGAGCGCGGCCAAGGTCGTGTAGCCGCCGGCGCTGCCGCCCCGGATCGCGAGCCGGGCCGGATCCACCGAGCCACGATCGGCGAGGTACCGGGCCGCCGCCACGCAGTCCTCGACGTCCGCGATCCCCCAGGCGCCCTTGAGGGCATCGCGGTACGGCCGGCCGTACCCGGTCGAGCCGCGGTAGTCCACGTCGACCACGGCGATGCCACGCGAGGTGAAGAACGCACGGTCGAGCGACAGTGCGGATGAGGCCGCGGACGTCGGGCCGCCGTGGGACAGCACGAGCAGCGGCGGCAGCTCGCCGTCCGGGCCGCGGAACCGGTCGTTGGCGGGCGCGAAGTACAGGGCCCGGGCCGTTGCCCCGTCCGAGGTGGCGAACGTGATCGGCTCGGCGTGCGGCAGGACGCCCGCGTCGATGGACGCCGCGAGCGACCGCGCGAGGACGCCGGCGGGCTCCCCCGTCGCCGGGTCGAGCCGGGCGAGGACGGCGCCGTCGTGGGGACCCGCGGCGACGACGACCGCCATGGACGGCCCGACCTGGAGGCCCTCGAGCTCGGTGAACGGCAGGTCCACCGGGACCACCGTGCCCTCGGTGCCGATCCGGAGCAGGCCGTCCCGGCCGTCCGCGCGGGCGACGGCCAGGATGCCCCCGCCTGCGGTGAGCGCGTAGGAGGAACGTCCGAACACCCAGTCGGCATCGCCCAGCTCGGCGTCCATCGGGGCGAGGTTGCGCGCCGTCCCGGCGGGACCATCGAGCGCGTACAGGTTCCACCAGCCGGACGCGTCGGAGACGAAGTGCAGCACGCCGGCCGGGCTCCACTGCGGCTGGGTGATGGAGATGCCGGGGCCGCCGGCCACGGTCACCGCCTGGCCGAGGGTCCCGTCCGGGTGGAGGTCGGCAACCCGCAGCCGGGTGGAGTCCCACGGCATCTCCGGCAGGTCCCACTCCAGCCAGGCGAGGCGCCGCCCGTCCGGCGAGGGGCGCGGCGACGCGACGAAGTCCGGCCCCGAGACGATGATCCGGCCCGGGTCCCCATCACCGGCGTCGCCCTCGCCGGCGGTGCCGTCCGGGAGCCGGATCGCGACCAGGACGTTGCGCACGGTCTGTGCGCGATCGTCGGCGGGGTCATGGTCCTCGCGGACCGCGTACAGGACCTGGCGAACCGGGTCCGGGCGCAGGTCCGCGTACCGCGACGCGCCGGGCGGCGTGAGGGCCCTGGGCGCCGCGATCCCGTCGGGGTCCAGCACCCACAGCCGTCCGTCCGCGAACGACGACGCGATGACCCGGCCGCGATCCACGACATAGCTGCCGCCGCCGTACTCGTGGACGGCGTTGCGGACGTTGAACGGTGCCGGCGTGACCTCGCGGGTCACCCCGTCCGGCGTGTGGCGCAGCAGCGTCCGCCGTCCGCCCTCGATCGGGCGGCCCTCCAGCCAGTAGACGTCGTCGCCGTCGATCGAGGGCTCTGCGAGCGCGACCGCTGACCCCGACACGAGCTCGACGTCGATCGGCGACCGCCAGCTGCCGTACGGGGCGGTGACGGCGGCCGCCCCGGCGTGGTGCTCTCCGGCCATGCGCTACGTCCCGTGCTGCCAGGACGAGACGTACTCGAGCTGTTCGGGCGTCATCGCGTCGAGCGTGATCCCGATCGCGGCCAGCTTGAGCCGTGCCACCTCGGCATCGATCGCCTCGGGGACGACGTACACCCGCGCCTCCAGCTCGCCGTGGTGCCCGACGACGTACTCGGCCGCCAGCGCCTGGTTGGCGAAGCTCATGTCCATGACCGCCGCCGGGTGCCCCTCGGCCGCACTCAGGTTGACCAGGCGACCCTCGGCGATGAGGTGGAGCTTCTTGCCGCCGATGTCGAACTCCTGGACGTTGTCGCGCACCTCGCGGACGTGCCCCTCGGCCATCTCGCGCAGCGCCGGCAGGTCCAGCTCCGCGTCGAAGTGGCCGGAGTTGGCCATGATCGCGCCGTCGCGCATCGCGGCGAAGTGCTCGCGGCGGAAGACGTTGATGTTGCCGGTCGCGGTCACGAACAGGTCGCCCCAGGGCGCGGCCTGGCCCACGGTCATCACCTGGTAGCCGTCCATCAGCGCCTCGAGCGCGCGGACCGGGTCCACCTCGACGACCGCGACGTGCGCGCCGTGGCCGTCCATCCGGGACGCGATCCCCCGCCCCACCCAGCCGTACCCCGCGATGACCACGTTCCGGCCGGCGATCAGGATGTTGGTCGCGCGCAGGATGCCGTCGATCGTGGACTGGCCGGTCCCGTAGCGGTTGTCGAACAGGTGCTTGGTCAGCGCCTCGTTGACGGCGACGACCGGGAAGGCGAGCGCCCCGTCGGCGGCCATCGCTCGCAGGCGGATCACGCCGGTGGTCGTCTCCTCGGTGCCGGCGAGGACCTCGCCCAGCTGGTCGCGGCGCTCGCTGTGGAGCAGCGTCACGAGGTCGCAGCCGTCGTCCATCGTGATCGTCGGGTGCGTGTCGGCGACCGAGCGGAGGTGGGCGTAGTACGTGTCCCGGTCCTCGCCCCGGCGGGCGTAGGTCGAGATCCCGTAGGCCGACACCAGCGCGGCCGCCGTCGGATCCTGCGTGGACAGGGGGTTGGACGCCGCGAGGTGGACCTCGGCGCCTCCGGCCGCGAGGGTCCGCATCAGGTTGGCGGTCTCGGTGGTGACGTGAAGGCAGGCGCCGATCCTGACGCCGGCCAGCGGGCGCTCGCGCTCGAACCGCTCGCGGATCAGGCGCAGGACGGGCATCTCGCGCTCGGCCCACTCGATCCGGCGCACGCCCTCGGCGGCCAGCGAGAGGTCCGTCACGTCGAACGGGATGGTCGGGACGGTCATGAAGGCTCCTCGGCGCCGCCGTCGGGCAACGGCGGCTGGTTGGGATTGGCTGGCGGGGCGGTGGCAAGCCCGGTGGCGGGCTCGATGGCGGGCGGGCGGATGGGATGCGCCTGGTCGAAGCCGACCGGTGCGGCGGGCGCCGGCGCCGGCCGGGAGAACAGGCGGCGGAGCGGAGCGGTGAGGTCGGACCACGGGGAGCCGATCCGCCGGACGAGGCGCTCCTCGAACCGACAGTGCTCCACGTAGCCCAGCTTGCGGTACGCCTGGATGGCCGGCGGGTTGTCCGACCGCACGTTGAGGACGACGTCGTCACAGTACCGGAGAAGCTCGGCGGTCACCGCCGACGTCACGGCGGTCGCGTAGCCCCGGCCGCGGTGCCCCGCATGGGTCAGCACGTTGCCGACGACCGCGAGCCGCGCCTCGCGCGAGATCACGTGGGTCCCCGCGGCCGACACGAGACGACCGCCCACGCGGATGCCGTAGTACACGCCCTCCGAGATCGCCGAGGGTGATAGCCAGCCCGCGAAGCCCAGCTGGTAGAGGCGGTTGAGCTCGCCGACCTCCACCGGCAGCAACCGCTCCACGACGGCCGGGGCCGGCTGGAAGGTGGACCGGTCCACCCGCATCCGGATCATCGGCGGGCCCGGATCCACCCGGTAGTGCTGCGCCACGGCGCCGAGCGAGGCCGAGGCCGCCGCGAGGTACGCGGCGCGCGGCCGGACGACGTCGCGCAGGATCGCCGCGATCCCCTCGTCGCGCCCCATCGCGAACAGGGGCTGGGGCGTGAACCCGCTGTACTCGAGGCCGACCGCCACGACCTCGTCGCCGGTCGTGGCGATCCCCCACCGCGTCCGCGCGAACTCGCGCTCCTCGAGGTCGCAGATGGCGTAGGCGGCGAACAGCCGGTCCCGCTCGAGGAAGGCACGGAGGCGCGCACGATCGGTGGTGGACCTCGCGACGACGGATCGGCCGCGCTCGCCGAGCGCCACGGTCGCCATCAGGGGGCCGGTGCCGCCTGGGCCGTGGGTGTCGTCGCGGCGCCGGCCGAGCCCGGCGTGGTGTCCGGCGTCGCCGCGGCGGCGTCCTGCACCGC
>CAYJOH010000117.1:0-2564 GCA_964371685.1 uncultured Anaerolineaceae bacterium | reverse complement strand
GCGTGGCGAACCCGGGCGAGGCCGAGCGCCGCGCGCTCGCCCGCTCGAGGGCGTTCGCGATCGCGGGCGGGTATGGCGCGCGCATGACCCCCTCCTCGGTGACCAGGGCGGCGACCAGCGCGGCCGGCGTGAGGTCCTGGACGGGGTTCCGGATGCGGCTCCCCTCCGGCGCGATCCGGGTGCCGGCCACGCGCATCACCGGCCCGGGACGGCCCTCCTCGATCGTGGCCTCCTCGCCGGTGGGGGTCGCGGGGTCGATGGTCGTCGTCGCGGCGAACACGAGCAGCGGCACGCCGGCGTCGGCCGCCGCGAGGGCCAGCGCGTAGGTGCCGGCCGGGGCGATGACGTCGCCGTTGACGGCGATCCGGTCCGCCCCGACCAGGACGGCAGCCACCTCGCCCTCGGCGACGCAGGCCGGGGCGGCCGCGTCCGTCACGATGGCGTACGGCACCCCCGCCTGGCTCAGCTCCCAGGCGGCGATCCGCGACCCGACGAATCCCGGCCGCGTCTCCGCGACCAGGACGTGGACGGGGCGGCCTGCATGGTGCGCCACGGTCATCACGTTGAGCGCCGTCCCGAACTGGCCCCCGCCCATCGCCCCGGTGGTGCCGGCGACCAGGACGTGGAGCGGCTCGTCCGGCGCCCCGGGCAGCGCCCCGAGGCCCAGCGTCACCAGCGCGCCGTGGTCGCTCGATGCCTCCTGCACGATCGCCTCCGCCTCGAGTCGCAGGGCGTCGGCCACCGCGTCGCCGTCCGCGTCCGACCCGGCCAGCTCCAGGCGCGCCAGCATCCGGTCCAGGGCGGCCGCCATCGCCGCGGACCCAGGGCGCGTCGTGCGTAGCGCGTTGGCGGCACCGCGGATCGTGGCCCGGCGCGCAAACGGCCGTGACGTCCTCGACCGGCCGGCCACGACCGCCAGCATCACGGCCGCGACCTGCGCCTGGGCCGGCGACCCATTGAGCGCGCCGTCGTTGATCGCGCCGACCACGTCCGCCGCGCCACGCAGCTCCAGCTCCACGAGGACATCCGGCAGGCGCCGCTGGTCGATGACCCGGCACACGCCCTCGTCCGGGTCCCAGCGGAACGGCGCGCGGTAGCCGGCCGTGGAGGCGTCCACCTCGACCGGCGGTCCGGAGGTGGCGAGCGGGTCACCCGCCAGGAGCTCGCGGGCCGCGTCGGCGGACTGCTGCTGGAGGGTCTGGGCGGCCCCCAGCACGGACCCCACGGACGTGACGACGTCGCCGGCGAACCGGCGGAAGAACCGGCGCCGGTCGGGGTCCGTGGGCGGCGTCACCGGCCGGTCCGGCGGCGGAGCCTGGGTGGGGTCGGGTCGATCTGGCATGGGGGCGGCGGTGGCGACCGGTGGCCCGCGGCTGGAGCGCGACGCCCGGCGGTCAGTAGGAGATGACGCTCGTGACCTTGCGGCCGTCGAGCCGGTCGCGCCCCTTGAGGAACTCCAGCTCCACGAGGAACGCGAGGCCCACCACGACGCCCTTGAGCCGCTCCACGAGCTCGATCGTGCCACGCACCGTGCCGCCAGTCGCGAGCAGGTCGTCGACGATCAGGACGCGCTGGCCCGGCGCGATCGCGTCGCGGTGGATCTCGAGGGTGTTGGAGCCGTACTCGAGGGCGTACTCGACGGTGAGGGTCTCGGCGGGCAGCTTGCCCAGCTTGCGCACCGGCACCAGGCCCGTGTTGAGCTCGTAGGCCATCGGCGCCGAGAAGATGAAGCCCCGCGACTCCATGCCCACGACGAGGTCCACCTGCTCGTCCCGGTAGGGGTCGAGCATGAGGTCGATCGCCTCCTTGTAGGACGCAGGGTCCTTGAGCAGGGTCGTGATGTCGTAGAACAGGATGCCGGGCTTCGGGAAGTCGGGGATCTCGCGGATCTTCGCGCGAAGCGTCTCGGCGGACATGGGGTTGGATGCCTCCGTGATGTCGGACCGCGATCCGGGCAGCGCCGAGCGGCGGGCGGGACGGGACAGGGGGCTAGTCTACCGCAGCCGCCTGCACGCTCCGCACCCCCGGGCGGCCCGCGATCCGGCCCGTCGCCGCGAGACCGGCGAGCGCGACCAGCACCGTCAGCCCGAACACGGCGCCCAGCGCGATCCCGAGGCCGTCGCCTCCGGCGCGTTCTCCAGCGGCCGTCATCGCCCCGCCCACGCCGGCGCCCAGCGCCGTGCCCAGGATGTCCGACAGCTGCAGCGCAGACGAGGCGGCGCCCTGCCGGGCGGGCGGCGAGTCGCGCAGGATCGTGAGCGTGAACCCGGAGTAGGCGAAGCCCATGCCGACGCCGACCAGCGCCCAGGTCACGATCGTGATCTCCGGCGGGACGGAGGGCAGCACCGCGGGCAGCGTGAGCAGCGAGCCGGCGGCGACGCAGCCGAAGCCGAGCGCCACGAACCACCGGACGCCGAGCCGGTCCACCCGCCGAGCCTGCACCCACGTGCCGGCCGACCACGCCAGGGTGGTGGTGGTGAACACGATCCCGGTCAGCACAGCGGGCGTGCCGCGCCACGTCTGGAGCAGGAGCGGGATGTAGGCGTCGCCCGCGAAGAAGGCGA
>CAYJOH010000116.1:0-7163 GCA_964371685.1 uncultured Anaerolineaceae bacterium | reverse complement strand
CCGAGACCCCGGTCCGGAGGTCCGCGCCCGCGTCCGCCGCCGAGGCCGCGAGCGTATCGGTCAGCCGGTCCATGCCACCGCGCAGCGAGACGAACACGCCCAGCGGCTTCGGGCCGCCCGGGTGTGCGGCCGCCCGCGCCGCCATCGCCCGCCGCGTGGCCCGCCCCTCGGCGAGCCCCGCGAACAGGAGGCTCCGGTGCTCGCGCTCGGCCGTCCGCAGCTGCGGGACGACCGCATCGAGGCTCAGCTCGTCGATCGGCGTGCCGTACACGCCGCCCACCAGCGGTCCGGCGAGGCGGTCCACCAGCGGATCACCCAGCCGCCGCCGGAGGTACGTGCCCACGGCCACGTCCCGCCCGTCGAGCATCCGGGGCCACACGACGTCCCGGGCCATGCGCGCCTTCTCGGGCCACGAGAACAGGCGCGACCGGGCGAACGGCGCCACCCTGGTCGGCAGCACGAGGCCCAGGCCCTCGGGCATCGGCACCAGCTCGCCCCGGTGGCGGATGTAGACCGCCCGGGGGTCCCGGGTCCCGACCAGCTCGTCACCCAGGCCAAGCTCGCGGGCCAGGGTGATCGCCGCCGGGCGCGTGGCCAGGAACGAGTCCGGGCCGTGCTCGATCGTGAAGCCGTCGAGCCGCGCGGGGGCGATCTTGCCGCGGAGCCGCGCGCTCGCCGCCGCGAGCACGACCGGCACGCCATCACGGGCCAGCGCCCGCGCGGCCACCAGCCCGGTGATCCCGCCTCCGACGACGAGGACGCCCATGGCCTGGCCCCTGGCCTGCCGGGTCAGGCGCCGGCCGGCGACGCCGCCGAGGACTGGGCGGCCGCCGGCATGCCGTAGGCCGGCACGTTCCCGGACGGCACATACGGGCACAGCGGGTCCGCCTCGAGCGGGTCACCCGTCCAGGCCCAGGCGCGGGCCCGCGAGCCCCCGCACACCCGCGCGAACTCGCACATGCCACAGCGGCCCTTGAAGCCCTCCGGGTTGCGCAGGTCGCGCATCACGGGGTGGTCGCGGTACAGGTCCACGATCGAGGCGTCGCGCACGTTCCCCAGCGGGATCGGCAGGAAGCCCGACGGGTTGACGGTCCCGTCGTGGGCCACGAACACGATGCCGTTGCCATCTCGGATCCCGAACCCGCGGCCCACGGATGTCTTGCGGATCGCGTCGTCGTCCATGCCCGCGGCGTGCATCTCGCGGATCGCGAGCCGCCGGTAGTGGGTCGCCTCGGTCGTCTTGACCTGGAACGGGGCCGTCTTCGACGTCTCGAACAGCCAGGCGTTGAGGCGCTCGGACTCGACGGGGGTGACCTCGCGCAGCGCGCTCCCCCGCCCGGTGGTGATCAGCATGAACAGGCTCCAGCGCATGATGTCCATGCCCAGCAGGAGCTCGTAGATCGCGGGCAGGTCGGCCAGCGTCTCGTCGGTGACCAGCGTGTTGACCTGGATCGGCAGGCCGGCGGCCCGGGCCCAGCGTGCGGACTGGATCGTCTTGTCGAACGTGCCCGGGACCATCCGGAAGCCGTCGTGGCGCGCCGCGTCGGAGCCGTCCAGGGACAGCGAGATGTTCTGGATGCCGGCTTCGCGCAGGCTGTCCATGACCTCCCGGGTGAGGAGCGGCGTGGCCGCCGGGGCGAGCGACGCGCCGATCCCGCGGGCGGTCGCGCCGCGGACGAGGTCGTGGAGGTCGGGGCGGTTGAGCGGGTCGCCGCCGGTGAACACCACGTGCGGGTACGGCCGGCCGAACGTCGTGACCTCGTCGAGGAGCGCATAGCCCTCCTCGGTCGTGAGCTCGCGCGGGTCGCGCTCCGCCTGCGCGGTGGCGCGGCAGTGGCGGCAGGCGAGGCCGCAGGCGAGCGTCGTCTCCCAGTACACGAGCATCGGGGCACGGTCGTACACGAAGCCCTCGGCGCGGACGGCGCCCACGCCGGTGATGCCGGATGGATGCCCGCCCGGATGGCCGCCCGTGCCCGGGTGGGAGGCGGCGCCCGGATGCCCGCCCGGATGCCCGGCGGGGTGGGTCGCAGTCGTCATCGGATCTCCTCCGGGCCGCTCAGGCGAGCGCCATGGGACGCAGCGCCCGGGCCGCGATGTCGGCCAGGCCCGCGATGAACGTCGGGTCGGTGTTCATCGAACGCGCCCGGACCAGGTGGATGCCCGCCTCGGCGGCCACGGCCTGCGCCTCGATGTCGATGTCGTACAGGACCTCGAGGTGGTCGGCGACGAAGCCGACGGGCCGGATGACCAGCGAGGTCACGCCCTCGGCCGCCAGCCGTCGGATCTCGTCGAGGATGTCCGGCCCCAGCCACGGCTCGCCGGTCCGCCCCGCGCTCTGGTACGAGAACGCGTAGCGCTCGAGACCGAGACGCTCCGCGACCAGCCGGGCGGTCGCCGCCAGCTCGTCCGGGTACGGGTCGCCCTCGGCCACCACGCGCGCGGGCAGGCTGTGGGCCGTGAACATGACGCGGACGCGATCCGGGTGCTCGAAGCCGGCGAGCGCCTCGCCCGTCGTCTGGGCCAGCGCCTCGATGAACCGGGGCTCGGCGTGCCACGAGTCCACGAACGCGACCGAGGGGGCGTCGGCCCCGATCTCGGCCAGCGCCGCGTCCACGGCCCGCCGGTAGCCGGCGGCATTCGACGACTGCTGGGGTGCCAGCGCGATCGCCGCGAACCGCCCCACGCCGTCCGCGGCCATCCCCTTCACGATCTCGCCGATCCGCGGCGCGATGTGGCGCATCCCGGCGTAGACCGGCATCGGCATCCCGCGCGCGTCGAGCTCCGCCGCCAGCGCGGCCCGCTGGGCCTCCACGATCCGCGACAGCGGCGACCCGCCGCCGATCGCCCGGTAGCGGCCCAGCAACTCCTCGAGCAGGTGGGGCGGCGGCGGCGATCCACGGCGGATGTCGGTGTAGTAGGCCTCGACCTGGTCGAGCCGGTCGGGGCTGCCGTAGGCCATGAGCAGGACGGCTTCGCGGGTCATCGGGACGCTCCATGATCGTGGACGAGGTCGACGAGGCGGGCGAGGTGGTCGGGGTCCGTGCCGGGCAGCACCCCGTGGCCGAGGTTGAACACGTGGCCGGGGCGGCGGTCGTTCTGGTCCAGCACCCAGCGCGCGGCCTCCTCGACCCCGTGCCACGGCCCGAGCAGGAGCGACGGGTCGAGATTGCCCTGGACCGCGCGGTCGCCGACGATGCGACGCCCGTCGGCCAGCGCGATGCGCCAGTCGAGACCGATCACGTCGCCGCCGGCGTACGCCTGGAGGCCCAGGATCCCGGCCGTGCCGACACCGAAGTGCGTGGTCGGCACGCCGAGGTCCGCGATGCTCGCGAACAGGCGGCGCATCCAGGGCAGCACTCGGCGCTCGTAGTCGAGCGGGCTGAGACCGCCGACCCAGGAGTCGAACACCTGGACGGCCTCGGCGCCCGCCGCGACCTGTGCCCGCAGGTAGCGGATCGTGGCCTCGGTGAGCACGTCGAGCAGCGCGGCCCAGGTGGCAGGGTCCTCGTGCATCAGGCGCTTGGTCCGCGCGAAGTCACGCGACGGGCCGCCCTCGACCAGGTAGCAGGCGAGCGTGAACGGCGCGCCCGCGAACCCGATCAGCGGCACCGGCGACTCGCGGCGGACGATCGAGATCGCCTCGAGGAGGGCCGGGACGGCGGTCTGGGGCTCGAACGGGCGCAGGGCCGCGACGTCGTCCGGGGTGCGGACCGGGTGCTCGATGACGGGGCCGATGCCCTCGCGGATGTCGAACGCCACCCCCAGGCCGGCGAGGGGCGTCGTGATGTCGGCGAACAGGATCGCGGCGTCCACGCCCAGGCGCCGGACGGGCTGGAGCGTGACCTCGGCGCACAGTCCCGCGTCGCGGGTGATCTCGAGCAGGGTCGCGCGCTCGCGCACCTTGCGGTACTCGGGGAGCGCGCGACCGGCCTGGCGCATGAACCACACGGGCGTCGCGTCCACGGGCAGCGAGCGTGCCGCGCGCAGGAAGCGCGCCTCCGGCCGGGGCGCGGGGGCCGGCCGGGCGGCGATCGCATCCGCGGTCATGCCGCGAACGCCGTGCGCGCGGCCGCCAGCGTCTCGTCCAGCTCCGCCTCGCCGTGCGCGACGGACAGGAACCAGGCCTCGAACTGGGACGGCGCCAGCAGCACGCCCTGGTCCAGCATCGACCCGAAGAACCGCGCGTAGGCGTCGCGGTCCGCGTCGAGCGCCTGGGCGGCGTTGTGCGGCACGCCGAACCGGAAGAACACGGTCAGCAGCGAGCCGACGCGCGAGACCGCGACCTCGCGACCGGCGTCCGCGGCCGCCTCGCGCAGCCCCGTCTCCAGCGCGGCGCCGGTGGCCTCGAGGACCTCGTAGGCGGCCGGCGCCAACAGGTCCAGGGTGGCGATCCCGGCGGCCATCGACAGCGGGTGACCCGACAGCGTCCCCGCCTGGTAGACGCCGCCCTCGGGGGCGACCTGCGCCATCAGGTCCGCCCGGCCCCCGTAGGCGCCGATCGGCATCCCGCCGCCGACGATCTTGCCCAGGGTCGTGAGATCCGGCACGATCCCGTACCGCTCCTGCGCCCCGCCGCGCGCGACGCGGAACCCGGTGATCACCTCGTCGAAGATCAGCAGCGCGCCGTTGGCCTCGGTCTGCTCGCGCAGCGTCTCGAGGAACCCGGGCAGCGGGGCGATCACGCCCACGTTGGCGCCGACCGGCTCCACGATGATCGCGGCGATCCGGTCCGGGTGCGCCCGGAAGACCTCCGCGACGGCGTCCGCGTCGTTGTACGGGATGACGATCGTGTCGCGCGCCGCGGCCTCGGTCACGCCCGCCGAACCCGGCATCGCCAGCGTGGCCAGCCCGGAGCCCGCCTCGACCAGCAGGCTGTCGCCGTGGCCGTGGTAGCCGCCGGCGAACTTGACGATCAGGTCCCGGCCGGTGGCGCCCCGGGCGAGCCGGATCGCGCTCATCACGGCCTCGGTGCCCGAGCTCACGAACCGCATCCGCTCCAGCGACGGCATCGCCGCCCGGACGCGCTCGCCCAGCTCGACCTCGCGCGGGCCGGTGGTGCCGAGGGCAAAGCCGCACAGCGCCGCCTCGCGCACGGCGTCCACGACCGCCGGCGCGGCGTGGCCCAGGATCGCCGGGCCCCAGGACCCGATGTAGTCGAGGTACCAGCGGCCGTCCACGTCGCGGACCCGCGGCCCGGCGCCGCGGTCCAGGACCAGCGGTGGCCGGCCGACGGAGCGGAATGCCCGGACCGGGCTGTTGACGCCGCCCGGGAACAGCCCGGCAGCGCGGGCGCGGAGGTCGTCCTGGCGCGATGCGGTCCGTGCGGCGCCGCGCTCGGTGGGCGTCGTCATGTCAGGCCTCCCGCGCCCAGGCCGCGAGGTCCGCGGCGGCGTACGTGATCACGAAGCCCGCGCCGGCGCGCAGGATCGCCGTGGTGCTCTCGGTCAGGGCGCGCCGGCGATCCAGCCAGCCCCGCTGGGCGGCGGCCTCGATCGAGGCGAACTCGCCGCTCACCTGGTAGGCGCCGATCGGGACGTCGAACCGGGCGCGCGCCGCGGCCAGGATGTCGAGGGACGGCAGCGCCGGCTTGACCAGCAGCATGTCCGCGCCCTCGTCGATGTCGATCGCCATCTCGCGCATGGACTCGCGGGCGTTGGCCGGGTCCATCTGGTAGCCGCGGCGGTCGCCGAAGGCGGGCGTGGAGCCCGCCGCGTCGCGGAACGGGCCGTAGAACGCGGACGCGGTCTTGGCCGCGTAGGCGAGGATCGCGGTGTCGTGCGCGCCCGCCTGGTCCAGGCCGTGGCGGATCGCCCGCACCTGGCCGTCCATCATGCCGCTGGGGGCGACGATGTCGGCGCCGGCCTCGGCCTGGGAGGCAGCCGTCCGGGCATACAGCTCGATCGTGGCGTCGTTGTCCACGCGCCCGTCGGCGAGCAGCGGGCCGCAGTGGCCGTGGTCCGTGTACTCGCACAGGCAGGTGTCGGCGACCAGGACGAGGTCGAGGTCCGCGTCCCGGAGCCGGCGGAGCACCTCCTGGACGATGCCGTCGCGGATCCAGCCGCCGGTGCCCACGCCGTCCTTGTCGGCCGGCAGCCCGAACAGGATGACGCCGCCGATGCCCAGCGCCGCCAGGGCCCGGGCGTCCTTGACGGCCTCGTCCGGGGTGACCCGCTCCACGCCGGGCATCGAGCCCACGGGCTCGCGCAGGCCCTGCCCCGGGAACACGAACAGCGGCGCGACGAGCTGGCGCGGGTGGATGCGCGTCTCGCGCACCAGCGCGCGCAGCGCCTCGGTGCGGCGGGTCCGCCGCGGGCGGGTGGCGGGCGCCGGGACGCCGGCGACCGGCGCGTCGGCGGGGCGGTCTTCGATGAGGCTCATCTGGCTCCTCCGGGGAGGGGGGCGGGATCGGGGTCCGGCGCGGCCGCCGGGTTCGGGGCGAGATCGGGGTTCAGGGCGGGCTCGGCGCCGACCGCTGCCACGATGCCGAGCGCGGCGGCGATGAAGGCGGCGAGGGCCCCGGCCGCGGGCGACGGGGCGACGAGGACGCGGTCGAAGCCGAGCGATCGGGCGACCGTGGCGCTGGGCTCGCCGATGGCGACGACCGGAGTCCGCAGCAGGCCGTCGCGGACGGCGGCGTCGGCGGCGAGCGCGAGCAGGCCGCGGGCCGTCGAGCCGCTGGTCAGTACGAGGACGTCGAGGGGCCCGTCGTCGATGGCCCGCGCCAGCAGCGGCACGGACGACGCCGGCGCCTCGATCGTCCGGTAGGCCACGACATCGGTCACGGTGGCGCCCCTGGCGCGGAGCGCGTCGGCCAGGCCGACCTCCGCGACATCCGCCCGCGGCACGAGCACGCGCTCGCCGGGCAGCAGCGGCAGCTCGCAGGCGAGCGTCTCGCCGGTCGCGACCGACGGCACGAATGACACCGGCACGCCGCACCTCACCAGCTCCTCGGCCGTGGCGGCGCCGACCGCGGTCCACAGGATCGCGTCCGGCGCGACCCCGGTCCGCTCAAAGGCGGCCAGCGCGGCCCGGGCGGCGTTTGCGCTGCCGACGGCCACCCAGTCGTCGACCCGGGTGGCGGCCACGGCCTCGTCGAGCGCGCCGGCCTGCTCGGCCGCCTCGATCGCGATGGCGGGGACGTGCCCGGCGTCGACGCCCAGGCC
>CAYJOH010000115.1:0-7255 GCA_964371685.1 uncultured Anaerolineaceae bacterium | reverse complement strand
CGCCGCGACCGCGCCGGCCATCGAGACGCCGTCCCACATGCCCTGGGGCGCCGCGCCCTCGACGCGCCACAGGAGCTCGTCGGGTATCCACAGCGTGTCGAATCCCAGCTCCTCGGCCCGCAGGGCCATGACGCGCAGATCGACCCAGCGCGGCGTGATCCGCTCCGGGCCGAACTGGGCGATGGGCAGCACCACCCCGATCTCGAACGGGCGCACAGGTCCCTCCTCCGGCGACTGGGAGGGCGAGTCTAGCCCCCGGGGCACGTGCCGGTCGGGCGGCCGCGACGATCCGCTAGCGCGGGCGGTCGGCCGGCACCGGCTCGAGGATCAGCGCCTTCATCGGACAGCAGTCCACGGCCCGCTGGGCATCGTGGAGCAGGTCGGCGCCCACCGGTCCCGGGCGGAGGATCGGAAACCGCCACTCGTCGAGGTCGATCTGCTCCGGCAGCATGTCCCCGCACAGGCCGTACCCGTCGCACCGGATCCAGTCCACGCGGAGCCGGCGCTCCCGGTTACGCGACATCGAGCCGCGACCTCGTGACCGAGCAGCGTCCCATCCGCGCGTGACGGGTGAACTCGTCGCCGAACACGTCGAGCGCGCTGGCCAGCAGCTGGACCGCGCCGTCGGGGTGGTGGCAGGCGCCGCGGCCGGGGAGCTGGGCGGTCCAGCGCTCGATGCGATCGAGATCGTCGGCCTCGGCGCGGCCGCGCGCGACCCTCGCCGTCGCGTCGCCGAGGGCCCGCAGACCGTACAGGCACGGGCCGCACTGGCCGGCACTCTCGTCCGCCATGAAGCCCATGATCTCCGCGGTCGCCGCCACGCCGCAGCGGCCCGCCGGCAGCAGCCCGACGATCCCGCAGCCGAACGTGAGGCCGACGGTGCGCATCCCGGCCGGATCGAGCGGCAGGTCCCAGACGTCCTCGGCGCGTGCCCACGTCCCGAAGTAGCCGCCCAGGACGACCGCCTGGACGACGCCCGACCCGGCTCCGGACACGGCGGCGACCTCGCCCACGGTCGTCCCCAGCTCGATCTCGCGGACCCCCGGTCGTTCCGCCGCGCCGGTGACGGTGATCAGCCCGGTCCCGGGCGTCTCCGCGCGACCGGCCGCCCGGTACCAGTCCGCGCCGAACCGGGCGATCAGCGCTGCGTAGGCGAGGCTCTCCACGTTCTGGACCAGCGTCGGGCGGCCGTCGACGCCGCGCTCCGACATCCGCGGCGGGGTGGTCGTCGGCCGGGCGTCGCCGGCGTTGATGCAATGGACCGCCGCCGTCGCCTCGCCGGCGACGTAGCCGATGGGCGCCGTCACGATGCGCACCGGCGGCCGCCGTTCGTCGCCTCGCTCCATGAGGGCCCGGCTCATGGCGGCCACGGCGGCCTCGTGCTCGACGCCGAGATACAGCACGACCTCGGTGGCGCCCGCCGCCTCCGCCGCGAGGATGGCGCCGTCGATCACCAGGTGCGGCCGGCTGGCCATCAGGACCCGGTCCTTGAAGCTCGCGGGCTCGCCCTCGGCGCCATTGGCGACGATCACGGCCTCCCCGTGCCGCCGCTCCGCCATGGCGCGCCACTTGCGCCCCACCGGGAACCCGGCGCCGCCGCGACCGAGCAGCCCGCTCGCCTCGAGGCTGTCGATGACGTCGCGCCGACGGTCGAAGGGCACTGGCCCGAGCCTCGCCAGGTGCGCGCCGAGACGCTCCGCCGTGCCGTCCAGGCGCGGGCCGGACAGGAGTCGCTGCGGGGTCTGGATGTGCAATCGGCTTCTCCGCTCCGTGGCCGTGCTCGAGACTCCGCCGGCAGGTCTCACGCTCCTGAGGCGCAGGAGACGGCAAAGGTTTCGGTGACGCCGTCCGACGAGCCGGGCGAAGCAGACGAGGCGATCGGCGGCAGGGCGCGTGACCGATGCCTCTGGCCGCGAGGTGATAGGACGGCCACGATCGAGGCCGATGGCACACGACGTCTTCGTCTCCTACTCGCAGAAGGACAAGGCGACCGCCGATGCCGCCGTGGCCCGCCTGGAGCAGGACGGGTCACGCTGCTGGATCGCGCCTCGCGACACCCCCCCGGCCCCCGGGGGGGGCGCCGCTAGCGGGGCGGCGAGCGCGGCCAGCCGGGTCATGGTCCTCGTCCTGTCTGCGAACAGCAATCGGTCCCGACAGGTCATCCGGGAAGTCGAGCGGGCGGTCGCCGGCGACGTGGTCATCCTGCCGTTCCGGATCGAGCCGGTGGATCCCACGGGCGCGATGGCGTACTTCCTGGGGACCGAGCACTGGCTGGACGCGCTCACCCCGCCCATGGAGCGCCACATCGAGCGGCTGTCCCGGACCGTCCGGCTGCTGCTCTCGAGCGAGCCCGTTCCCCGCGAGGAGCTCGACCGGCCGCCCGCCGCCGTCGCCCACGCCCGCCGCCGACCGTGGTGGACGGCCGGGATCGTCGCCGGCGCCGCGACCGTGCTCGTCGCCGGCGGCCTGGGCGTGCGGTTCATGACGGGCGGCGGCGGGGAGCCGGGCGCGACCTCGCCGGGCGGGAGCGGGACGCTCGACGCCGGCGCGACCCCGACGATGACGGCCGGCGGCACGGCGACCGCCGGCCCCTCGTCCTTGGTGGCCCTCGAGGAGGTGGGTCGCTACCGGCCGCTCGACCTCGACCCCACCGATCTCAATGCCCCAGGCCCCATCGCCGGCTTCGACATCGACGGCGGGTGGCTCGCGTATGCCAACGGGATCGACGGGGTCACGCGGATGGCCATCGGCGACCCCGCCGACCCGAGGCCGATGGCCACCTACGGGGTCGACGCCGCCCTGGGGGTGGCGATCGCCGGTGACCAGCTGGCGGCCGTGGGTGGCGAGTTCGACACGCTCCGCGTCGCCGTGTTCCCGGTCGACGGCTCAGGTGGCGGCAGCATCGCGATCGAGGCAGACGGCGTGAGCACCATCTACGGCATCGAGGCCAGTGACGGCTACGTCTACGTGTCAAGCCACGACTACGTCGGCATCGTGGACGCCACTTTGCCCGCCGAGCCACGGATGGTCTTCGAGTGGACGCCCCCCGGGAGCACCGGCAATCCCGCCACGGTCTTCGTCGCGGACGGCGTCGGGTACTTCGCCGCTGGCTGGGACGGGCTCTACGTCTTCGACGTCGCGGACCCTGCGGCACCGAGGCTGCTGGGTCACTGGGCCTCCCCCGACTGGGTGATCGACGTCGTGGTCGTGGAGGAGGTCGCCTACCTCACGCTGGGCGACTCCGGAGTGGCCGCGCTCGACGTGAGCGACCCCACCAACCCGAGACTGCTGGGATCGATCGCCGTCCCCGGGTTCGCCGGGCCCCTGGACGTCGCTGATGGCCATGCCTTCGTCGGCTGGCACGGCGGGACGGGGTCGATGGGTGGGATCGCCGTCGTCGACATGACCGACCCGGAGACACCCACGCTGGTGAACACCTTCGGGCGGTTCCCGTCGCTGGGCCACCTCGAGCTGGCGGGCGACCACCTCTTCGTCAGCGACGAGAGCGAGGGGCTGATCATCTTCCGGATCACGGGCACCGGTTGAGAGCTACCGGCCGGTTCCCTTGATGCTCCCTTGCAGGTCTGCGCCGCCGCGCTCGTAGGCGATGCAGGCCATGTCTCGCAGCCCCTGGGCCCACCCATCGGCGCCGAAGCCGGTCCACCCGTTGATCGCCAGCCTCGAGCGCCCCGGCTTGACGCCGACATAGCGCTCGAACTCGGCGGTGCAATGCGTCTCCCACCGGGACCCGACGACGGCAGCGCCGGGCCAGGTCGCCGCCGGCCCCCAGACGTCGCCGTAGAAGAACACCTCGGCACCGTGGGGCTGCTCGCACGGCACGACGCCCCAGCTGTTGGGCCATGTCACGCCGATTTCCGCCCAGAAGCGAGCCTGGTCGGCCGGGTCCCCCGCGTACCGGTCCGGCGTGAGCAGGCAGTCGCCGGTCGCGAGCGCGGACTCCGCGACGATCAGCGGGTCCTGCGGGCTCGGGGACGGCTGCGTCGGCACGGCGCTCGGGGAGGGTGCCGGCGACCCCGGCGGGGCCAGGGCGAGCGTGCCCAGGACGGCGACGACCGCGACGGCAACGACCGCGACGATGGTCGCCAGGAGCGTCTGAGGTCGTGCGACTCCGCGGCTCGCCGGCGCGGGTCCCGCACCGGCCGCCAGTGCTGGGGCAACGGTCGCCGGCATGGCTGCCGACGCGGGCGACAGGCTCCCCAGCAGCGACTGCGCGACGCCGACCAGCTGCGAGATGTGCGACTCGAGGGGCGGGGTCATCGCGTCGAGCCAGTGCTCCGAGGCCAGGAAGTACGCCATCGCCCCCGTGGGCTCCACCGACTCGATCCGGAACGGGATGACCACCACGTCGTTCGCGACGGCGCGCTCCACCTCGCGGACCACCTGCCGCGACCCGTTCGCCGCCCCGGAGACGACCACGACCATGAGGCGGGTGCCCTCGATGGCGTGCAGGATCGCCTCGCCCCACAACTGCCCGGGGACGATGTCGCGGGGTGCCACCCAGCACCGGATCCCGGCCTGCTCCAGGCGGGACACGATGGCGTCCGCGACCGGCTTGTCGTTGGTGGAGTAGCTGACGAACACGTCGTGCGGGGGTTGGGCGGCCGGGTGGCCATCACGACCGGGGGGCGAAGGGCGGGCCTCGGGTGCCGGGTCGATCGCCATCAGGTCGGCCGTCCGGTCGCAATCGGCCGCTCGGGGGCGACGCCCTCGTCCTCGACCGGGGTGGGATCGGGCGCGGTCGCGCCTTCCCGCTTCACGGCCTGGAGCCCCACCGACGCCAGCAGGCGGGGCAGACCGCGGACGAACAGGCGGTCCTTGTCCCGGACCTCCTCGGCCAGCTGCTCCCAGGGCACGAGGTACGGCGTGGTCCGAGCGAGCACGTCACGTGGGCCCGGCCGCCAGCCGGCCTTCCTGCGCTCGGCCATCCAGCGGTCGTGCTCGAGGCGCGACATCACCTCGACGTCCGCCTCTGGGAAGGGCTTCCGCGCGGCCTCCCAATCCGTCAGCGGCGCGAGCGTCCGCCCGACGGCCGCGAGCTTGACCGCGACGTGGGCGGCCTGGTCGCGGTTGGACTCGCGCAGATCGTCGGGCAGCTCGAGCCACGTGCGCAGGGCGGGATCGCCCAGCTTGCCGTCGGCCGTCACCGCCTCCAGGTAGGCGCCGTGCAGGGCGCGGGCGAGCGTCTCGGTGGTGCCGGCCAGCAGCGCCTCGGGCCGGCATGCCTCGTCCAGCAGCCCGAACGTGACGAGGCTCGGCCCCCCGGCGGGCGACCGTGCCCCCTCGAGCAGTCGCCCCAGGCCGGACCGCGCCTCGAGGACCACGACGATGCGGGTGGGCCGGCCGGACAGCAGGCCGCGCAGCTCCAGGCCGGCGGCCGCCGCCTCGTCATCGTCGTCGGGGCAGACGTAGGCGAGCGCGGGCGCCCGACCGGCAGCCAGGCCCTCGAGGTCGGCCACGGCCCGGACCTCGGCGAGCAGCCCGAGCTCCGGGTGGCGCTCCAGGAGCCCGTCGAGCGCGCCGGCGTCCGGGCCCACCAGTGAGATCCCGAGGCGCCGTCCCGCCTCCGGTGCGTGATCCGCCCAGGCGCGCGCGAGGGCGAGCAGGAGGTGGCGGGCCGTCCTCCCCGTGCCCACGACGGCCACCCCGTGGCCTGCGTCGGCCTGGCCCCCGAACGGCGGGTGCGCGCCGAGCAGCGCCTGTGTCCCGGTCGCGTAGACGTTGACGAAGTCCACGCGGACCGGCGCGTCGCCGTACCGCTCCAGCTCCTCGACTGACAGGAGGACGCCCAGGCCGGGGTTCGTGACATGGGCGACGCAGTGCAGACTCCCGGACCCGCGCCGGTCCGCCAGCTCGCGCACCGCGGCCACAATCTCGACGTTCGTGCCGTCGTTGCCGCACAGGGCGATCAGTCGGCTCGCGCGATCCGCGCCGGCCAGCCGCAACGTGGCCGGGCTGCGCGCATCACCCTCCACGACGAGGCACCCCTCCTCCCTCAGGGTCGCGAGCTCGGGATTGGCGGCGTCGGCCTCGACGGCCACCACCCGGGCGCCGCGATCCAGCAGCGCCCGGGTGAGCAGGGTTCCCTTGCGTCCCAGCCCGGCGACGACCACGTGGTCTCGCACGAGCGCCAGCCGGAGCCTGCGGACCTGCGCCTGCATCACCGCCGCCAGCGCGCGGAGCACGGCATAGGCCGCCACGGCGGGGGCGGCGAAGCGGGCCACCTGGAGCTCCCACGGGAGCGGCCCCGAAACCGAGCCGCTTTCGAGCACGAACAGCTGGAGGGTCAGGTACAACCGTGTGGCGATCGGATCGAGCGTGCCCGTCTCGCCCTGGTACCGGGTGAACCCGACGAAGCCGGCGACCGCGACGACGGCGAGCGCGACGCCCACCCCGACCCAGGCGAGGCTACCGCCCCTGGCCCGCCCTGCCGTCCCGCGTCGGCGACGCCCGAACGGCCACAGCCGCCCCAGTCGCTCACGCCAGGATCGGACGTCCACCTGCGGCACACCTCACGGCCCGGGACGCGTTCCGACCCATTCTGTCCGCGGTGATCCGGTGGCAACTAGGGACGAATGGGCCCGCGCGACCGGTGTCCGTCGGCATGTCCACCGGGCGGCGACGTCCGTCGGCGAGGGTACGGGCGGAACGTCAGTCGCCCGCGTCCTCGGGGGTCTTGGGCCCAGCCCACGGCGGCCGGCCGACCGCCTTGCCCTGGTGCTTCTCGGCGAACCTGTCGGCCTTCGACTGCGACCAGCCCGGGTGCCGCTCGCCGACGGCCTTCCAGCCACCGGCCCACGGCGGCCGCCCGGCCTCGCGCACGGCCTTGCCGTCCACCGTGAACACCGCCACGTCCGTGGTGCCCTGGGCACGCTCGCCGCTGACCGCGGCGGTCATGCCGACGAGGTCCTTGAGCGGATGGCTCTCGCCCCACCACCACGGCGGCCCGACGTGGAGGTCGTACACGGTCGCGCCGACCGTCAAGGTGTACACGGTATCGCCGTCGGCGTCGGTCCTCGTGCCCACGCGCCCCGAGACCGAGATCGGGACCGCCGGCACCTTGGGGGCCTTGTCGGCCCTCGGGCCCTTGCCCGGCTTCTCGCTCGCGGCAGGCGCAGGGGTGGGCGTCGGGTCCTGGCCGACGGCCGGGATCGCGACGGCCAGCGCGAGGATCGCGGCCACGGCCACGGCGCCGGTGGCGAGCGCTGCCGAGGACCGCCTGGTCCGTTGCATGGCC
>CAYJOH010000114.1:0-7277 GCA_964371685.1 uncultured Anaerolineaceae bacterium | reverse complement strand
TCGCAGTAGCGGAAGACCAGCGACAGGATCGAGGTCTGGGTCTCGTTGAGGTCCAGCACCTTGCCCAGCAGCAGCGGCCCGAACGAGGACACGCTCGCGCGAACATGCGACCCGACCGATCCCGACAGCGACATCAGCTCCAGCGGGTGGGCCGCGGGCCGGAACGTCCAGCCCAGCGACTCGGACCGCTTCACGACGTTCTTGTTGGCCGGATCGCCCGGCGCGCCGACGCCCGAGAGGTCGCCCTTGACGTCCACCGCGAACACGGGGACGCCCGCCGCGGACAGCTGGCCGGCGAGGATCTGGAGGGTCGTGGTCTTGCCGGTGCCCGTGGCGCCGGCGATCAGGCCGTGGCGGTTGACACGCGACAGCGGAAGCTGCACGCGGACGTCGGTCAGGACGTCGTCGCCAAGGATCGGTGACCCGAGGACCAGCGCCTGTTCGTCCTCGAACGTGTAGCCGGCCGCCATCTCGGAGCGAAACGCCTCGTCCACCGCCACCTCCATCGGTCCGGCCAGACCGGGCCGTGTGCCAGTCGCCCGGGCTCGACGACCCGCCTATTCTCGCATCGACGGCGTCCCGCACACGGCCCGTCACAGGAGGCCAGGCGTGAAGATCATCGATGTCGAGGGCATCGGCCCCGTGTTCGCGGAGAAGCTCAGGATCGCCGGCGTGGACACCACCGACGAGCTGCTCGAGCGGGCCGGCTCGGACGCCGGGCGCGAGCGCCTCGCGGAATCCACCGGGATCACCAGGAGGCAGCTGCTGGAGTGGGTCAACCACGTCGACCTGATGCGGATCGACGGCGTCGGCTCGGAGTACGCGGACCTGCTGGAGGCCGCCGGCGTGGACTCCTGCGCGGAGCTCGCCCGGCGCAACCCGGCGAACCTGGCGCAGACGTTCCAGGAGCTGGACGCGGCCCGCCCGGACTGGATCCGCCGCATCCCGTCCGAGGAGACGGTCGCCGGCTGGATCGCCCAGGCGGGGCGGTTCGAGAAGGTCGTCAGCCACTAGGCCCCGGCGCGGCGCTTCGTCTCGCCGGCGGCGTCGGGCGGGGTCCCGTCCGGGTCAGTCCTCCGCGGCCCGGGGGTACGTGCCGAGGATGCGCACGACCTCGGTCTCCGCGCGCAGGTCGCCGAGCGCGGCAGCGCAGGCGTCATCGGCGGGGTCCGCGTCCAGGTCCACCCAGAACAGGTACTCCCAGCGCGAGCCGCGGTCGGTCCAGGGCCGCGACTCGAGGCGCGACAGGTTGATCCCCCGCGACGCGAACGCCCCCAGCGAGCGGTGGAGCGAGCCCGGCACGTTGCGCACCGCGAACACGAGGGTCGTCTTCGGCGGCCCCGCCAGCGCCGCGGGTGACGCCGCCGCCCGCACCGCCGCGGCGGCTTCGACCCCGGTCCGCGCGATCACCGCGAACCGGGTCCGGTTGTCGTCGCCCGACTGGATGCCGTCGGCGACGACCTCGAGGCCGTAGATCCGGGCGACCCGCGCCGACGCGACCGCCGCGGCGCCCCGTTCGCCGCGCTCGGCGACCTGCTTCGCGGCGCCCGCGGTGTTGTAGGTCGTCTGGATCGTCCAGGGCCGGGAGCGCAGGAACTCGTCGGCCTGCGCGAGTGCCGCGGCGATGGAGTAGACGCGCTCGATGGTCTCCAGCCGCTCCCCGGGGAGGGCGAGCAGGGCCAGCCGGACCGGCACGGACACCTCGCCCACGATGGGCAGCCCGAACTCGTACAGGAGGTCGAGGTTCTCGCGGATCGTGCCCAGCAGCGAGCTCTCGACCGGGACGACGCCGGCGTCCGCGTCGCCGGCGCGGACCGCCTCGAACACGGCACGGAACGAGGACAGGGGGCGGCCCTCCGGGGCGGCGAAGAAGCGGAGCACGGCCTCCTCGGCGAAGGCGCCGGGCTCGCCGGTGTACGCGGCAACGAAGGCGGTCCCGCGAACCGCCGCGCCCGTCGTCGCCCCGCCGCTCATGGCCGGCGCCCCCGCGTGACCTGCACCGCGACCGGGATCGCGAGCGTGCCGTCGGGCCGCCGGTGGGCGGCGGCGAGCTGCTCGAATGCGTCGCGGATCCGCGCCTGGACGTCCCCCGGCTGGTGGACGACGAGCGGCGGGATCCGGACCGCCGAATCCAGGACGCCCCGCCACAGCGTCTCGGTGTCCGACGCCGGCGCCTCGAACACCACGTGGGAGACGCCCACCTCCCCGAACCCGGCCCCGAGGAACAGGTCGCGCAGCTCGTCGTCGGACCGGAAGTTGGTGGGCCCGGCGGGCAGCCCGGGAGGCGCCGGCGCCCGGGCCTCCGCGACGGCGTCCAGGACCAGGCCCAGGACCCGGTTGCGCCGGGGAGCGTCCCACGACGAGAGCGCCAGCCAGCCGCCGGGACGCAGGACCCGCCGCGCCTCGCCCAGCGCGACGTCCGGCCGGCCGACGTGGTTGAGCACGAAGTTGCCGAGCACCGCGTCGAACGCCCCCACGCCCGCGGGGATCGCCTCGAACGACCCGACCCGGAACGGGATCGACGGGTGCGAGATCGCCGCCCGGCGGACCATCGACGGCGCGACGTCGATGCCCACGGTGTCGGCGCCCAGCGCGGCCGCCGCGGCGGCCAGGTCGCCGGGACCGCTGCCCACGTCGAGCACCTGGTGATCGCGAGCCACCTCCGCGGCGCCCAGCAGCGACGCGATCACCCGGTTGGTGATCGGCCGCAGGAACGCGTAGGACGCGGCACGCGCCTCCCAGCCGGCCGCCTCGAACCGGTTGAAGGCCTCGGCATCGATCGTCATCGGCGGGACATCGGATCGCGGGGCGTCAGCGGCGCGCGCGGCATCGGCGTCGACGCGGCCTAGCGGTTGAACCACTCGGTCGTGTCGATCGGCCGGGCCTCGTCGTCGAACTCGGCCTCGCCGGCGCCCGCGTCCGTGCCCCGCGCACGCGCCCGCCGGTCGGCCGCGACCTGGGCGGCGGCCTCCGGCACCCCCGCCCACGCCTCGGAGGCCAGCATCGCGTTGAGGGCGGCGACGTACGCCTCGACCGATGCGGCGATGGTGTTCGTGCTCGACGCTTCGGCCGTGTAGCGCCCGTCGCTGCGCGCCCCCGGCGCCCCCACCCGCGGCGCGATCCGGACGGTCACGCGCCCCTCCGCGGCGGGGCCCTCGGCGAGGGCATGGACGTCGTAGGCGAGCAGCAGCGGATGCCCGCCCAGGATGTCGGCCAGCGCCCGGTCCACGGCCCTGTACAGCGCGTCGACCGCGCCGCTGCCCTCGGCCGACGCCTTCCAGTCGTGGCCGCCGGCCCGGATCACGACCGCGGCGCGGCTGTTGACGTTGCTGCCCGAGGTCACCGTCCAGCGCTCGAGGCGGGCGAAGCTCATGCGGGGCCTCCCGTTGCGGCGGGCTCGTGGCTGCCGTTGGTGGTGGTGAAGTGGCGCTCGTCGCGGCGCCGGAGCTCGGCACCGGACTTCCAGATCGCGTACTCGAGGGAGTCTGCCAGCGCCTGCGCCGAGGCCGCGATGATGTTCGTGTCGCTGCCCATCGTGGACCAGGTGCGGGCACCGTCCTGCGAGTCGATGATGACGCGCGTCCGGGCCGCCGTCGCGCTCGTTCCGTCGAGGATGCGGACCTTGTAGTCCACGAGGTGCACGCCGTCGAGCACCGGGTAGAACGCCCGGAGGGCCTTGCGCAGCGCGCCGTCGAGGGCGTTGACCGGCCCGTTCCCGTCCGAGGCCGTGTGCAGGACCTCGCCCGCGACCTCCACCTTGACGGTGCCCTCGGCGAGCAGCTCGCGCCCCTCCCGCTGCTCCACGAGGACCGTGTAGTCCAGGATCCGGAACGGCGCCGTGTAGCCCGGCATGTGACGCCGGATCAGCAGCTCGAACGACGCCTCGGCGCCCTCGAAGGCGAGACCCTCGTGCTCGAGGCGCTTGATCAGCGTCGACAGCTCCCGGGGATCGATCACGCCATCGAGCTCGAGGCCCAGCTGGCGGGCCCGGATCGCCGTGTTGGCCCGGCCACCCAGCTCGGACACGACCAGCCGGCCGACGTTGCCGACCGCGACCGGGTCCACGTGCTGGTAGCTGTGCTGCACCTTGGCCACCGCCGCGCCGTGGACGCCGCCCTTGTGGGCGAACGCCGAGCGCCCGACGTACGGCTGGTAGTCGTTTGGCGCCTGGTTGGCGATCTCCGCGACCGAGCGCGACAGCTCGGTGAGCGCGGCGAGGTCGCCGCCGCCGGGCGGGACCAGCTCGTTCGGGGTCTTGAGGGCGAGGTTGGCCAGGATCGACACCATGTTCGCGTTGCCGCAGCGCTCGCCGTAGCCGTTGATCGTGGCCTGGACGTGGCGCACGCCGGCCTGGACGGCGGCGATCGAGTTGGCGACCGCGAGCTCGGCGTCGTTGTGGGTGTGGATGCCCCAGGTCACGGCCGCGGCGCCCGGGTCCCCCTCCAGCGAGCCCCGGACGTCACCCAGGATGCGGACCAGCTCGTCGGTCAGGGTGCCGCCGTTGGTGTCGCACAGGACGAGGGTGCGGGCGCCGGCGTCGCGGGCCGCGCGGAGGGTCGCGAGGGCGTAGTCGCGGTCCGCCCGGTAGCCGTCGAAGAAGTGCTCGGCGTCGTAGACCGCCTCGCGGCCGGCGTCGGCGACGAACCCGATGGAGTCCGCGATCATGTCCAGGTTCTGGGCCGGCGTGGCACCCAGCACCTCGGTCACGTGGAGCAGCCAGCTCTTGCCGAAGATGGCCACGACCGGGGTCTCGGCGGCAACCAGCTCGCGCAGGTTCGGGTCGTCGGCGGGCCTGTGGTCCTTGTGCCGCGTGCTGCCGAAGGCGGCCAGCTTCGCCCGCTGCCAGCGCATCGTGCGGGCGGCCGCGAAGAACTCGATGTCCTTGGGGTTGGAACCCGGCCAGCCGCCCTCGATGAACGGGAAGCCGTACTCGTCGAGCATCCGCGCCACGCGCAGCTTGTCCGCCAGCGAGAGGGTGATGTTCTCGCCCTGGGTGCCGTCGCGGAGGGTCGTGTCGTAGAGGATGACGGGGTGGTCGGTGGGGGTGGTCATGAGCTCCCGGTCCAGGTGCCGCTGCGGGGTGGTGGGTCGTCGACTCGTTCGGCCGGTGCCCCGCGTCAGGCGGTCACCGGCCGGGAAATCGCGATCCGCTCCCCGATGCGGCGGGCCATCTCCATCGTCCCGACCACCGTGCACCCGGCGGCAGCCTCGGGATCCGTCGGCACCAGGTCCTTCGTCCGCACGCCGTCCGCCAGCGCACCGCTCACCGCGGCCTCGATGGCGCCGGCGGCCGCGTCCTGGCCGAGCGACCAGCGGAGCATCATCGCCGCGGACAGGATCGTGCCCAGCGGGTTGGCGACGTCCTGGCCGGCGATGTCCGGCGCGGACCCGTGGATCGGCTCGTACAGGCCGTACCGGCCGTGCGCCGTCAGGGTCGTGCCCAGCGACGCCGACGGCAGCAGGCCCAGCGAGCCCGAGATCACCGCGGCCTCGTCGGACAGGATGTCGCCGAACAGGTTCTCGGTGACCAGGACGTCGAACGCGGCCGGCCATTTCGCGAGCAGCATCGCCGCCGAATCGACCAGCCGGTGCTCGAGCGTCACGTCGGGGAAGTCCGCGTGGACCTCCTCGGTGACCTTGCGCCACAGGCGGCTCGTCGCGAGGACGTTCGCCTTGTCCACCTGGGTGACCTTGCGCCGTCGCCCGCGGGCGAGCTCGAACGCGAGCGTCACGATCCGCCGGATCTCGCCCTCCGTGTACCACAGCGTGTCGATCGCGGCCCGGCCGTCGGGGGTCTGGCGCTCCTCGGACGGGCGGCCGAAGTAGAGGCCCGAGGTGAGCTCGCGCACGATCAGGCAGTCCACGCCCTCGAGCAGCTCGGGGCGCAGGGGCGAGGCCCCGATCAGCGACGGGTGCACCGTGATCGGGCGGAGGTTGGCGAACAGCCCGAGGCCGCCGCGGAGCGCGAACAGCGCCTGCTCCGGGCGGACCGGCGCGTCGGGGTCGTCCCACTTCGGCCCGCCGACCGCGCCCAGCAGCACGGCGTCGGCGGCCCGGCAGGCCTCGAGGTCCTCGGGCCGGATCGGGATCCCGTACGCGTCGATGCCCGCCCCGCCGACCGTGAGCTCCTGCCACTCGAAGCCGAACCCGAACGCCCGGCCGGCCTGCTCGAGGACCCCCACGGCGCCGGCGATCACTTCCGGCCCCACCCCGTCGCCGGGGATCAGCGCGACCCGGTAGGTCGTCGCCGTCACGGGAGCTCCTCCGCGGTGCGCTTGCCCACGAACGCGACCTCGATGCCGTTGATCTCCGCCCCGTGGAGCTTGTTGGCCGCCACGAGGTAGGCCTCGAGCGAGGCCTCGATGATGTTCGTGGACAGGCCGTGGCCGGTGACCACGAGCGCCCCCACGCCCTCGTCGGACGACCGGCGGCAGCGGACGAGGACCTGGCCCTGCGCGTCCTCGCCGGCCGACACGGCCTTGATCTCGTACTCGGTGAGCACGGGGTGCCAGCCGAGGATCGGCCGGACGGCCTCGTCCACCGCGCCGAACAGCGCGTTCACGGGGCCGTTGCCGGTGGCGTGGGCCGCCTTGGCCTCCCCCGCCACGATCAGCGACACGCTCCCCACCGAGTGCCCGCCCGACGACGAGCTGATGTTCCAGCCGAGCAGCTCGATGGACCGCGGCACGTCTGCCTTGCGCTGCTCGACGAGGGCCAGCAGGTCCGCGTCGGTGACGTCCTTCTTGGCGTCCGCGAGGGCGATGGCGGCGCGGTACACGGCGTCCAGCGCCTCGCCGTCCACGTCGTGGCCCAGCTCGCGGAGCTTGCCCTGGAGCCCGCGGCGTCCGGACAGCTTGCCGATCGACAGCGTGCTCCCGGCCAGCCCCACGGACTGCGGGGTCATGATCTCGTAGGTCAGCGGGTTCTTGAGGAACCCGTCCTGGTGGATGCCGGACTCGTGCGCGAACGCGTTGGCGCCGACGATCGCCTTGTTGGGCTGGATCGCGAAGCCGGTGAGGTACGACACCAGGCGCGAGGCCGCGGTGATCTGCTCGGTGGCGACGCCCGCCACGAGCTCCGGGAACTGGGCCGGCCGGGTCCGCAGGGCCATCACGACCTCTTCGAGGCTCGCGTTGCCCGCGCGCTCGCCGAGGCCGTTGATCGTGACCTCCACCTGCCGGGCCCCCGCCTGGACGGCCGCGAGGGTGTTCGCGGTGGCGAGACCCAGGTCGTTGTGGCAGTGGATGCTGATAACGGCGCTGTCGCCGATCCGATCC